>WRHL01000048.1 GCA_009783245.1 Coriobacteriia bacterium | reverse complement strand
TGGCATGCATGAGTGCACCAAGTGCGGGCTTTGCGTGGACAAGTGCCCGGCACATGCCGTTACCATCCCGCTGTACATCGCCAAGAAGAAGCAGCTCGAAAAGTCAAAGACCCTTGCTGAGTAGCATCTTGCAGTTGCGGGTTAAGGCGCAGGTAACAACATATATTTGACTCCCGTCATTGCGAGGAGCGCTTGCGCGACGTGGCAATCGGAGCCTGCACTGAGCGAAGCGGTGCATCGCACCGCGTAGTCGAATGTGGCAGCGCTTGCATTGTCGGCAGTCTGTCACAGTGCACAACCTCGCATTGCTGAATGAAGAAGAGACGGCAGTGAAGAAGAGGTGGCGTTTTGTCACCCCTTCTTTATGACAAAGGGTATGACAAAGGGGACGGTCCCTTTTGTCATACCCTTTGTCACTCAACTTTGTTTCTCCGCGCCTGCAGGGGTAATCCAGGCGCGCTTTGCGATATTATGGCAATCGAGGGTTTCCACGCCTGGGTACTGATTTTCATCTGCACAAGGAGGGCCGATGTGCCTGTTATACAACCCATCGATAAGTACTCCTAGCAGGTGATCCGTTATCACCATAGGGGTATTCAAAGAAAGAGTTCACCAGTAGGGGCTTGCTATGGATAAACAGCAGATCGAGGATTTTGTAGTCGCGTTTGTCAACTCCAAGGACAACCGCATAACCCTAGACTTCGCAAGGGAGCCTGAGCTTGTGGGTCTGCGCATGTTCGACGAGCCGCTTCTTGCCTATGGCAATGCGCATGACAGCCGTTTTGTTGCCCTTGCCGATAACCCCGCAGCCCAGGTGGCCTTGCGGCCGCCACCAGAATGGCTGCCTTCCGCACAGAGCGTCATCTCCTGCTTCTTGCCTGTTGCCGCAGATATACGCAAGGGCAACCATCAGGGCAGCGAACCATCCTGGGGCTGGATGCATGCGCGCATCGAGGGAAATGCTGCAATCAATGCGCTGGCCAGGCAGCTGTGCGCTCACATCAACCAACAGGGGTATGAGGCTATCTGCCCTGCTCAGGATGAACGTTACTACCACAGGAGAAATGCTGACCCCGCACAGCCCCTCTTCAGCACCAACTGGTCTGAACGACACGTTGGCTACCTCTGCGGGCTGGGGACCTTCTCGTTATCCAAAGGCCTTATCACCGAGAAGGGCGTTGCCGGCAGGATCTTCTCCATAATAACCTCGCTGAAGCTGGTACCAACAAAGCCAAAGTATGAGGGGCTCTTTGATTATTGCAGCGGCTGCCGTTCCTGTGTGGGGAGATGCCCTGTTGATGCTGTCAGCGACTATCACCTGAAGGATGACCGGCTTTGCAGCAACCTGTTGGATGTGGTGTTGAAGCAGCACGGACCGTACTACGGTTGTGGGAAATGCCAGGTTGGCGTGCCGTGCGAGGAGGGGATTCCCTAGCCCGCCTTCTTAGGTGGGGCTCCGATGGATTCGCGGGCGTTACGGCCCATGAAGAGCAGGGACGCTGCAGCCAATCCAACAAAGGCGACCGTGGCGATTGTCAGCATTGATGCCCTCAAACCCCAAACATCACCTATCGCCCCGATGCCAGGAGCTGCGACACCACCCATACTCACCACAACGCCCAGGGATATGCCTGAAGCAAAACCGATACGGTTTGGCAGGTAGGCCTGCCCCAGAGCCACCATGGGCGCATAACCCATGTTCTGGGACAGGGCGAAGAGGAGAAGGACCACTGTTGCAAGAGGGATCTGATCGATTTGCAGGAAGATCAGCATGAGCGGGCCTAAAAGACCGATGCTTAAGGTCACCATGCGCTTGAAGCCCACGCGGTCGGCGATGCGACCGCCAAAGAAGGAGCCCACGGCGCCCACCAAAGAGTAGGCCGTCAGTATGAGCGCGCCAGCCTCCTGCGACTGGCCCATCACGGCAATCCAATACAGGGGGATGAAGGTGATCATGCCGTTGCCCACAATCGCACGCATGGTGTTGAGCGTAATGGCCTTAGAGAAGCCAACCCAGTCATCCTTCTGGTCCGGCGTGTCGCTCTCACTTATCCGCTGGGCCTCTTTTATCGTCAAACGCTGGTAGGCTTTCGACTGCGAAAAGAGGATGATCGCCGCGCCAATGGTGGGGATCAAGAAGATCAGGGTGCCGCGCATACCCCAGGTCGAAAGTGCGAAGACAGCCAGGATCGGCCCAAAGGCAAAGCCCAGATTGCCACCAACGGAGAAGTTGCTGATGCCGGTTCCCTTGTCCTTACCTGCGACGACGTTGGCAAGTTTGCCACCCTCAGGATGGAACAGCGCAACCCCCGTGCCCATGACCATCGCACAGCAGAAGATGAACCAGTAGGAGTTGATGAGCCCCATGCCGGCAATGCCCACGCCGGCAAGCAGGACGCCCAGAGCCATGAACCAGGGGTGGTCGACCTTGTCGCCCAGATAGCCAAAGAGCGGTTGAATGAGGGCCGAGACTATGCTGTTCGCAAAGACCAACGCCGCGGCGGCGGCGTAACTCAGGTCATAGGACATGATCAAGAACGGCAGCATGGCAGGCAACGCACCCTGGGTGATGTCGGTGCACGTATGGCCAAGCGTGAGAAGATAACTGTGAGCGCGCGAATTCATAGAGCCCATTATAGGGCTGCTGCTGCTCAGAGCGTATATAATTCTTTGCGGGGCGATGAAATGTTCAGTGATGACCTGCAAAGGTGGGGCAATGCGATATGACTGCCTGATAGTGGATGATGAAGAGGCGCTGTCCCAGTCCACCTGCGAGTACTTCAACCTGTTTGAGGTGAGCGCCTGTTGGGTGGCGGATGCGGCGGCCTGCCTTTCCTTTTTTGACGATAACAGCGCAGATTTGATCCTGTTGGACATCAACCTGGGCGACAGCTCGGGCTTTGACCTCTGCAAGCGGCTGCGGCAGATCACGCCGGTGCCCATCCTGTTCATCTCCGCCCGGCAAAGCGACGACGATAAGCTTCTGGCGCTCTCCATTGGTGGGGATGACTACATCCAGAAGCCCTATGCGCTCTCTGTGCTGCTAGCCAAGGTGCGGGTGGTGCTGGGGCGCTACCGCGCTGCAGCGGGGGATGCGGTTGGGGGTGGCGCTGGAGCTGGAGCTGCGGTTGGGGCCGGAGCTGCGATTGGGGCCGGAGCTGCTGGAGCGGCTGGGGCGGCTGGGGCGACAGCTGGGAAGGATGCGGGGGCGGTTGGCGGCACCCTTCTCGTCATTGGCGACCTTGCGCTGGACGAAGTGGGCTGCATGCTGACGTTGGGCGGGCAGCGTGTTGAGCTGAAGATGATGGAGTTCAAGCTGCTGAGCTACCTGATGAGGAATTGCGGGCGCGTCATTAGCAAGGAGGAGCTGTTCCGCAAGGTGTGGGAGGACGCTATTGTGGGCGATAACACACTGAACGTGCATGTGCGCCGCCTGCGCGAGAAGATCGAGCGCGACCCCAACAACCCGCGTTACATCAAGACCGTCTGGGGAACCGGTTACGTGTTTGAGATCCCCGCATGAGAAGGTATGTCCTGGCGCTGGTAGCGCTGTTTGTGCTGTGTGCGGCGGGCATCCTGCTGGCGTTTGAGCTGAACAAGGAAGTCGCGCTGGATGCGGCTGCCCTCAATGACCTGGTCTTGTCCATCAGATCGAGCGATGACCAGCAGGAGGCTTTTGTGGCTGCTTCCGAGCAGCTCACAGGGCTTGTCGACGACATCAATACCCAACGCGTTACCAGAGATACCGTGCTGCGCGTGCTGTTGCTTGTTGTGCTGCTGGTCTTTACCGCCGGGTGCGCGCTGTTGTTGCTGAGCATACACAGGCAGATACTTGCACCGTTTCGCAGGCTGGATGGCTTTGCCCGGAATGTGGCGGCAGGAGAGCTGGACACACCGCTGGAGATGGACCGGGCAAACGCCTTTGGCGCCTTCACCGAGAGCTTCGACCTCATGCGCGAGGAGCTGCGTCGGGCACGGGAGAACGAGCACCTCGCCGAGCAGTCCAAGCGCGAGCTGGTAGCGTCGTTGAGCCACGATATACAAACCCCTGTGGCCTCCATCAAGGCGGTAGCTGAGCTGATGGAGGTCACCGCCGATGAGGAGCAGCGGCAAAGGTTGCAGACCATCCAACAGAAGACCGAGCAGATACACACCCTGGTGACAGACCTCTTCCACGCCACGCTGGAGGAGCTGGACTCACTGAGTGTCAATCCCATCTCCATGGGCAGTGACCAGCTTGTTGCTATGGTCAGGCGGGCTGACTATAGGGGCAAGGCTGCTATTGCGGCGATTCCCGGATGCCTGCTGCAGGCTGACCCGGTGCGCCTGGCGCAGGTGATGGATAACATTATCGCTAACTCATATAAGTACGCGGACACCGCCATAGAGGTCTCTACCGAGATGCTGGAAGAGGGTCTGGCCGTCACGCTCAGGGACTTGGGACCGGGAGCTGACCCGGACGAGCTGCCCCTGCTGTTCTCCAAGTACTACCGGGGCAAGGCGGCACAGGGTATCAACGGCTATGGGTTGGGGCTGTTCATCTCGCGCGACCTTGTTGAGCGCATGGGCGGACACCTGGAATGCGCCAATGCTGACCCCGGCTTTGCCGTCACTGTCTTCCTGCGCTTTGATGAGTAGCGTCACCCCGGGCTTGACCCGGGGAGACAAAAGAGAGTTTGGGTTGACAAGAAAGATTTAAGACTTGGTTAAGGATCAGGAAAAGACTGGTTAAGCAACTGCGCCTTAGAATGAAGCCGTTGAATTCATTCGCAGCTTCGATTAAGGAGAGCAGCATATATGGAAACCGCCACTAGCGCCAAAGCCGACACGATCGTAGACACCAGCACCACCAACATCATCAGCACTAACAAGCTCTGCAAGACCTTCTCGATAGGAGGCCTGCAGCAACATGTCCTACGCAACCTCGACCTCAAGATCCGCAAGGGCGACTTCACCGTCATCATGGGGCCCTCGGGCAGTGGTAAGTCCACGCTGCTCTATGCGCTCTCGGGCATGGACACGCCCACCCTGGGCGACATCTTCTTTTCAGAGGAGAAGATATCTGGCTATAACAGCGATAAGCTGGCGATATTCAGGCGCAAGAACTGCGGCTTTGTGTTCCAGCAGATCTACCTCTGCGACAACATGAGCCTGATGGACAACGTCATGGTCAGCGGGCTTCTGCTCAGCAAGAACCGCAAACAGGTGGCGGAGAAGGCCGCGGCCCTTTTCCAAAGGGTGGGCCTCTCCTCGCAGGACTGGCGCAAGTTCCCCGCACAGCTCTCAGGTGGCGAGGCACAACGCGGCGCTATTGTCAGGGCGCTCATCAACAACCCCTCCATCCTCTTTGCCGATGAGCCCACCGGCGCCCTCAACTCCTCAGCCGGTGAGGCAGTGCTTGACCTGCTCACCCAGGTGAACCAGAACGGCCAGAGCGTGGTCATGGTGACCCACGACCTCCAATCCGCCCTGCGCGGCAACCGGGTGCTGTATCTGAAGGACGGCGTCATCTGCGGCGAGTGCCTGCTGGGCGCCTACCAGAAGACAGATGAGGCGCGGCGCGAGACCCTGCGCAGCTTCCTCTCAGAAATGGGTTGGTAACCATGAGAAGCACACTGACCATCATCAAGGCCAACCTCCAAAAAGGCATTGGCCAGGCTGTCAGTCTGATGGCCTTTGCCCTTATCGCGGCGCTACTCTTAAGCATCGGCCTGCTTTTGATGCTGGGTTTCGACAGCTTCTTTGACGAGCGAAGCGAAGCGCTCCACGCACCGCACTACCTGCTGATTGAGGAGAAGGCGCTCTTCTCGCAAGATCAGGTCGACTACCTGAAGAACCATGCTGACGTCACTGAGGTTGAGACCGAGCAGATCATCTTCATGACAGCCGAGTTCCTCTACAATGACGGAAAGATGCCCTCTGACTTCATCTTTGTGGACACCAATGCCAAAAGGAGCATGAATGACCTGACGCTGATCGAGGGCGCTGCCCCCAAGACAGACAGGGATGTCTGTCTGCCTTACATGTTCAAGGCAGGAGGAGGCTACCAACTTGGCGACAACTTCACCCTCACCGTAGGAACCCAGAAGTACAGCTTCACCATCTGTGGGTTCACCGAGGAGATCATGTTGGGCTCCCCCAACAACCAGATGTACCAGGCCTATCTGTCCAGCCAGGGGTATAAGGCCCTCAACACCAAGGCCCCTGAGTTCGAAGGCATGATCATCAGGGTACGCACGCAGGATCCTACTGACAGCGAGGCCCTGTACCATGACTGCATCAAGCAGTTCTTCTTCAAGACCGACATCGCCGGAGCCGACCGGGCACACATCCAGTCGCTATCCTACTATGGCAGTAAAGTGGTGCGCACCATGATCCCCGGTATCATCTCAGCGGTCATGGTGGTCTTCGCGGCGATAATCATCCTGGTCAGCCTCTTGGTTGTCCGCTTCAGGATCCACAACAGCATAGAGGAGACCATCACCAACATCGGCGCCCTTAAGGCCCTGGGCTATACCGGCAACAAGCTCCTGTGGGCCACCGTGCTGCAATTCAGCCTTGTCGCCTTTGTGGGTGCGCTGCTGGGCATAGGGGTCTCCTACCTGGCCATACCCTTTGTCTCAAACGTGATGGAGATGCAGACCGCACTGCAGTGGCAAGGGGGCTTCGATCCCCTCAGCTCTGGGCTGACGCTTGCAGCGATACTTGTGGCCGTCTTTATCGTCACCTTGTTCTCTGCCAGAAGGATACGCAGCCTGCAGCCGCTGGCCGCCTTGCGCCAGGGGCTCTCCACCCACAGCTTCAAACGGAACCATCTTCCGCTGGACCGCTCCCGGGGGCCCCTCGCCTTGTTGCTTGCCGTGAAATCTGCCATCCAAGCCAAGGGGCAGATGGTGATGATCGTCATCATCATCACCGCAGTGGGTTTTGCGGCGACGGCCGGCCTGTCCATCTATGTCAACCTGGGCATCAATCCAGAGGCATTTTCCAAGCTGATTGGTGGAGAGGTGCCCGATGCGACCTTCTTCCTGAAAGACCCTGCAGACGCGAAGGATCTGCGTCGCTACCTTGAGGATCAAGATGAGACCCGCAAGGTGTTCTACTACCAGGACCTCAACGTGATGACCAGGGACATGCGCGTGAACAACATTGTCGCCGAGGACTTCAGCCTGTTTGAGGGCGTGCTGCTCTATGAGGGGCGCTACCCCAAGCACGACAATGAGCTCTGCATCAGCGGCTACCTATCTGGGATGATCGATGTGCACATCAACGACACCCTCAAGGTCACCCAAGGTAGCAGGACCGAGGAATACCTGGTGGTGGGCCTCATCCAGACCATGAACAACGGCGGCATGGCCTGCGCCATGACCATCCCCGGCATGCAACGGATCATGCCTGACTACCAGCCCAGCCAACTCTACGTCTACCTGGATGACGGCACACAGGCAGCCGCACTGCTCAAGCGGGTCGAAGCGAAGTTCACGGACGAGCTGGCGCTTTCCATCAACGTCTCCGAGCTCATGGGCGCGCAGTTGGGCATGTACGGCGACATCTTCTTCTCAGTGGCCGTGGCGATGCTGGCCATCACCATACTGGTGATAATCCTGGTGCTGTACCTCATGCTGAAGACCGTCATCCTGCGCCAACGCCGCACGCTGGGCATCCAGAAGGCCGTGGGCTTCACCACCTTCCAGCTGATGAACCAGTTCGCCCTGTACTACCTCCCCGTCATCACACTGGGCGTGGCCCTGGGCGGGCTCGCGGGCATCCTGGGCTTCAACTCCGTCTTCATCGCGGTCATCCGCTACATGGGCCTCATGACAGCCTCTATGCCGGCGCCCGTGGAGCTGACCCTGGCCATGTGCGCCGCCCTGGTGCTGGTGGCCTACGCCTTTGCGCTGCTGATCTCCGGGCGCATCCGCAAGATCAGCGCCTACACGCTGGTCAGCGAGTAGCAACTATATCGTCACCCCGGGCCTGACCCGGGGTGACGTAAGGACAGAAGGGGCCGGGGGGCATGACAAAGGCATGACAAAGGGGACGGTCCCTTTTGTCATGTTTTGTGCAAAAAGGCTGGTTACTATGGTAGAAAAAGAAAGAACATGACAAAAGGGACCGTCCCCTTTGTCACCTTTTGTCATGCGGTTAACGATAAGGGGCGGGTCGCATCCAACAGCACCCGCCCCTGACATGCTAGTAAGACAACGCTATCTACCCCACATGGGCATCCCAATACGCGATGCGTTCCGGGAGCAGCGCAGGGATGTCCAGGTCATACGGGCACCGTGCCACACACTCCCGACACTCCTGGCAGTCACGCGCCCGCTCTATCGCCTGCTGCGCAAAGCCCTTGGCCTCCTCCAGCGAGAAGCGCTTGAGGTAGCTTGCCGCATTCAGCGCCGCGCTGATGCCTATGCCCTGCGGACAGGGTTGGCAATAGTCGCAGCGGTGGCACCAGGTGTCCCCGGTCTCAGTGCGCACCCGCTCGATCTCGCGCTTATCGTCATCGCTGAAGGCCTGGCCGGCCTTAACAATACCTGCGATCTCCCTGATCTCCTCTAGCTTCTCGATGCCCGGGTCAGGGACGATGTTGTCGAACTGCAGCAGGTACCTGAAGCTGAGCCCAACGTCATACAGCATGCCGCCGCCCAGGGGTTTCATCGCGATGAATCCCATGTCCAGCTCCCGAGCCAACGGGATCGCCTCGGCAGCGGCCATGTCATCCAGGTAGTTGAACGGCAACTGCACGGAGTCAAAGCGGTTCTCCCGCATGATCTCCATCCCCAGCGGGATGCTGTGGCACGTGAAGGCCGGAAACCGCACCTTGCCTTCTTGTACCGCCTCCATCAGCCCCTCACAGGCGCCGCCGGGTGCAAAGACCTCCGCACGCTTCGCCTCGGTCACATGGTGCAGCTGATAGATGTCTATGTAGTCAACGCCTAACCGCTCAAGACTTAAGTCAAGGTGCTTCTTGAGGCCCTGCTTGTCCCTGGCGCCGCTCTTGGTGGCAAGCACCAGCTCCTCACGGGGCACACCCTTGATGCCCAGGCCAACCTTCTCCTCGCTGTCGCCGTAGGCGTTCGCCGTGTCGATGAAGTTGATGCCCAGCCGCAGGGCCTCTCGGACCACCTCGGTCCCGTCCTCCAGCGACCGTCGCATGATGGGAATGCCACCCAACGCGATCCTGCTGACGCTCAGTTCAGTCCTTCCAAACCGCACCCGCTCCATCACTGGCCTCCCTCGATCTCCTGCTCTATGCGCTGCGTGATATCGAACCACTCCTCCTCCAAGCGAGGAATCCGCTTACGCAAACCATGGTACTCCTTCAAGGTCGCGTCAAACGCATCCTTGTCCTTGTACAGCTCCTCATCCGCCATGAGGGCCACCAGCTCATCGTGCCGCTGGTTGTCAGCATCCAACTGCCGTTCCACCTCAATAAGCCGCTTGCGGTCTTCTTTCAGTACACGATAAGCCCGATTGCGCGCCTCGGCTTCAACCCGCCTCTGCTCACGCGTCTTCTTGGCTGCTGGCTGATCAGCGGACATAAAGGGGACGGTTCTATTATGTCCTTGAAAAGGACTTAATAGAACCGTCCCCTTTATGTCCTTTGTCACATCAGCATCGCTGACTGCCAGCGCCTCGGTCTTGCCCAGGTAGTAGTCGTAGTCGCCCGCATAGCTGATGATGGCGCCGTCCTTGACCTCCACAATGCGGTTGGCTACCGCTCGGATGAGATGGCGGTCATGGGTTATGAAGACCAGTGTGCCAGTGAAGGCCTTAAGCGCTGCCTCCAGCACGTCTGAGCTGGTGATATCCAAGTGGTTGGTGGGCTCGTCCAAACAGAGCAGCGGCGTGGGCTGCACCAGCATCTTGGCCAGGGCCAAGCGGCTCTTCTCTCCCCCACTGAGCACACTGACCTTCTTGTCCACATCTTCTCCTGTGAATAAGAAGGTGCCCAGCAGGGTGCGCACCTCTGCCTGCGTCCAGCCGGGGGCAATGCTGTCCAGCTCGGCATAGACGGTGTTCTTCACGTTGAGTTCCTCCAGCTGGTGCTGGGCGTAGTAGCTCACGCTCACATGCACGCCAAGGCTCCGTGTGCCAACGTCTGCCTCAAGCACGCCAGCGAGTATCTTGAGCAGCGTGGACTTGCCAGCGCCGTTGGGCCCCACCAGGGCCACCCGGTCGCCGCGATACAGCGTGAGATCCACGCCAGCCTTACCCGCACCACCATAGACCACGTTGTCGCCGTAGGCCTTGTGGATGCCTGCCAGCTTTATGACCATGTCACCGGTGCGTGGCGGCTGCCTGAACCGGAACTTGACCTTCCTGGTGGCCTCGGGCAGCTCGATGCGCTCCATCTTCTCAAGCTTCTTCACCCGGTCCTGCACCTGCTTGGCTTTGGATGCTTTATAACGGAAACGCTCGACAAAGGCCTCCATATGCGCTATCTCGGCCTTCTGCGCCTCATAAGCCTCTTTGAGGCGCAGCAGGTTGGCCTCCCTCTGTCGCACATAGTCAGAATAGCCACCGCGATACGTGGTGAAGGTACCGCGCTCAAGCTCGAGCACATGGTCGACCATGCCGTCCATGAAGGCGCGGTCGTGGCTGACCACCATGACGGCTCCCTCGTAGCCGCGCAGGAAACCCTCCAGCCACCGCACGCTCTCCAAGTCAAGGTGGTTGGTGGGCTCATCCAAAAGCAGTAGGTCGGGCCTGCGCAGTAAAAGCTTTGCCAACTCGATGCGCATCTGCCAACCACCTGAGAACTCGCCGGTTAAGCGGCTGAGGTCGGTCTCCTTGAAGCCCAGGCCAAACAATACGCTACGGGCCAGCGGCTCAAGCGTGTAACCACCACCATGGGCAAACTGGTCACTCAGACGCCCATACTCCGCAAGCAGCTTCTCCTGGGTCTGCTCGTCATCACCATCAGTGGCTGCATCGGCTATCTGCTGTTCAAGATGGGTGAGCCGCTCCTGCATGTTGAGCAGGTCGCCAGCCGTCGCGAGCACAGTCTCCAAGACGCTGGACTCCAGACCCTCGTCGGCCTCAATGGCGCTCTGCTTGAGGTAGCCCACCTTGGTGTTCTTCGCAAAGGCCAGCGTTCCGCTGTCAGCTGAATCGAGGTCAGCCACAATGTTCAGCAACGTGGTCTTACCGACCCCATTGGCGCCGACCAGCGCAAAACGGTCACGCTCCTGCAGGCGAAAGCTCACGTCCTTGAACAGCACGCGCGAACCGAATGATTTGGTGAGTTTGTCAACGTTGAGAATCATGGATTCCCATTGTACACGTTGTCAATCACCACACCAGGCGCAAGAGGGTGACATCAGAGAGCGCCGTCACTTGAACAACGCGATAAAGCGGTCCCAGAAGCTCCTCTCCACGGGAGCGATGTCGGTGGACTCCTTCTCCACTTCGGGAAGCTTGATGGCATCGGTGAGCAGGACGAACTGCACGCGATTCACATCGGTGTTGTTGGCAGAGGTAAAGGACACAAGCTCGAAATCACCCACCCGGTAGTCCTCCAGAAAGCCGTCGATCTCCTTTTGCAGGGTGGCCGGCAGGTCCTCCACATTCACATACAGCTCAGTGGTGCCATCGTGCAGGGCAGCCATGCCTTCATACAAGCTGGTGGTGCCCGCCAAGAACTGGTTGAGGCCGCTGTCAAAGGCGGTATAACTCACTGCCACGGTGTTCACCCCTGCCGCATAGGAGGCCAGTCCCTCATGGAAGGTCGAATACTCACCGGAGATCTGCTGCAGATAGGCAATCAAAAGCGTCAGGTCGGCAAGTAGGCTCAGGTTCGCCTCCAGGCCATCCGCCATGGCGCTGAGCTGCCCCGCCATATAGGCGCAGTTGTTGATGGGCGCGTCAAGGTTGCCAGCTATCTCATAGAGCCCATCCTGCAAGCCGCCTGGAGCATTCCAATACCCCGCAAGCGTTGCCGCCTGGGTGTTCACGTCTATCAAAGCGCCAATGGTGAGCTGCGAACCCAGATCCAAAGCAGAGAGGCCGGGGTCCGCATACAGGCCGTAGATATCCCCTCCATCAACCAGGGGTATCCCGTTTATCAGCCAATCAAGGCTCCCAATCACCGTGTAGAGCCCATCCTGTATCAGATACAGGCCCTCAGCCAGGCCCGGATTCGCCGGGTCGCCACTGTAGAGCCCCGCGGAAAGCTGGCGCAGACCGTCGACAAGCAGCGCCATCTGTGTTGCGTCGATACCCCCGCTGGCCGCCTGTTGCGCGAGCATGGCCAGGGCGGCGTCTATCTGCCCCGAGGCATCGGTCAGCAGGGCTGCGTTGTTGCTGAGCAGCGTCAGCCCATACTGTATCTCAGAGGAACCTGACGATAAGGACGGGGCGCCGCTACTGAGCTCGCCTATCCCCTCCTTCAGTTTGCCCACGCCGTCGTTGAGCTCCCCTATGGCATCGGTCAGCTCAGCCATGTCATCAAGCATGCCGCCGGTGTCCGGGATCTCAAAGACCATCGAGAAGGGCACGCCGGAGATCTGGATGCCCCCCATCTCAAATTCGCTGACCTGTGCGGTGAGGCTGAGGTCTCCCTGTTTACCAGGAAGCACCATGAAGGCGATCTGCTCATCCTTGCCCACACTGGCGATGGTCGCCCCAGGGGCTTGGAGGTTACTGGTATGCGCCGTGCTCAGTGTCAGCTGGATCTGCAGCAGGTAGTTCTCATAGAACACCGGAGCGGCTTTCTTGTTCTGGCTGGTCTTGATGGCGATCTCCAGCTTGCCGCTACTGCCTGCCAGTTGGGCGGGGTCGATCAGCTTACCGTCAAGACGGTAGCTGATGGCGATGTCCCAAGGCAGCTCGACCGTACTCAACACACCCTGGTAGTAGAAGTCGCCCGCTTCAACAGGCACGGTGACCTGATTGCCGCTCAGCACCAACTCATCTGTGGTACTGAGGTTTGTGGCAGAACTGTAAGCGCCCTGGTCTGCGAGGTTACCCGCCGCGTTGACCTTGAAGTGGTTGATCACGTAGCCCGCACGGGCAGTGCCGTCACTGTTGAGCAGCGCGTAGATGACCTCATCCTTATCGGCGCGTGCCGCTTGGCTGCCGGATGTGCTACCCGTTGCCGGCAGGGCTGCGGCAGCGTCAAGCGTCTCGATCGCTGGCGCCTCCTGGGCGGAGCCATGGGTAAAGCCCACAAGCGGGACCAGCGTCGCGACCAGCAACAGGGCCAGTGCAGCGCGAGGGATGCGCGCGCGGAGTATGGTTGTCTTTTTTCTCGTCATAGGATCATCCTCAGTTCAGTGCGCCGTGGCTTTGGCGCGTTGCTTCTTGGGCTTAGCTAAGAAGTCGGCCTTCCAGGTGAGCTTGCCAATCGCGGAGTCAAAACGTTGCAGTATCAGGGGCAGGAAGCAGACCACCAGGGCAAAGGAGAGCAGGGTGCCACGCCCCAGCATGATGCCTATATCGCAGACGATGGGGTTGGTGGAGGTGTAGAACAGCGTGAAGCCGGCCAGGGAAAGCGTGGTCGCAGAGACCAGGATGGACTTGAAGCTGGTGCCCAGCGCCTGGTGCATGGCCTGTTTCTTGGGCATGGTCTTGCGGTAGCGCAGGTAGGTGTTGGTGAGCAGGATGGCGTAGTCCACCGTTGCGCCCAATTGCACGGTGTTGAGCACCAGGTAGCCTATATAGTTGATGTGCGTGTCGGTGAAATACGGGATGGCGAGGTTGATCCAGATGGCCGCCTCGATGGTAAAGGTCAGGATGATGGGCAAGAGGCCTGAGCGGAAGGTGATGAGCAGCACCAGGAAGATGGCGAGGACAGCCGAGAGCGTCACCTGGAGGTTGTCGGATTGCACCACGTCCTTCATGTCGTAGAGGTTGGGGGTGCGACCGGTGGTCAAAGCCGCGTCGCCGTAATGCTCCTGCGCGACCGCGCGTATCTCACCCACCGTGGCAAAGGCCAGCTCGCCCTCATCCGGCACGTCGGTGTAGATGATCAGCCGTGCGTAGCTGGGCGAATAGAACTGCTTGGTGATGGCCGCACCCAGTATCTCCGGCGGCACCTCAGTACCGACTATCTGGGCATAGGAGACAATACTCTTCACGTGGCTGAGCTTAAGGAGCTCATCGCCAAGCAGCCGCTCATTGGCCACATCGCCGCGCGGCACCAGCAGCACAACGGGGTTGCTGCTGCCGAATTCCTCCTTGATCCTGGCATTGTCCATTGAGGCCCGCGTGCCGCCGCCTGCGCTCTCGGAGCCGTAGAGGAAGTCCGTGCGGCTCTGCCCCAGGAAGGAGGGGACTATGGCCAGGATGACCACCACGGTGACCGGGATGGCTACCTTTGAAAGCGCCTTATGGATGTTCGCAAAGCTGGGCAGCAGGGGACGGTGCTTGGTGCGGTCCATGAGCTTGTAGACGCCCAACGTTACGGAGGGCAGGAAGAACATGGCGGTCACAAAGCTGAAGACGATGCCCTTCACCAGGTTGATGCCCAAGTCAGCGCCTATGAGGAACTGCATGAAGACCAGGGCCAGAAAACCGAACAGTGTGGTCATGGCGCTGGAGGCAACGGTGGAGAAGGAGGTGCCTATCGCATGGCGCATCGCTACGTTGACGTCTGAGTATTGTTTGCGGTAGTCCGCAAAGCTGTGGAGGAGGAAGATGGAATAGTCCAGAGAGACCGCCATCTGCAATATGGGGCTGACGGAGCTGGTGATGAAGCTGACGTCGGTGAAGACGATATTGGTGCCCATGTTGAGGAGGATGGCAACGCCAATGGAGAGCAGCAGCAGGAGCGGCTCCAGCCAGGAGGCGGTGGAAAGCGCGAGTATGAGGATGATGAGCGGCACCAGGACGATGAAGGCGCCCAACACCTCGCTGACCGCGGCGCCTTGGATGGCTGCCAGTGAGGCCGCTTCCCCGCCCACGGCGTTGGTGGGGCCTACCAGGTCGCAAAGCGTGTCGAACGCGTCCTGCTCGTAGCCCTTCTTGATGGCCAGGTCGAAGAGCGCGATGCCGTCCTTATAGTACTGCTCCACCAGATCCTGGTCCGCGAACTCCAGCGGCTGCTTGATGTCTATGACATCATCCAGCCAGAGTACCGTGGTGACGCCCTCCACCTGGGCGAACTGCTTCTTGTATTCCAGCGCCTGGGGCAGGGAGATATCATGGACCATGACCTTGGTGTTGGGCACCGAATCCTTGAACTCCGCGTCCATGAGGGCAAGCGTCTTGGTGGACTGCGAGCTTTCTGGCAGGTAGTCGATGATGTTGTAGTTGACCTTGACAAACAGCGCGAGCGGGGCGCAGATAAGCGCGAGGACGATAAAGACGGCCACTATGGCCTTGCGCCTGTCGACGATGAACTCTGCTATGCGTTCCATATGCTTGGTAAGCCTCTTTATGTGGTGGAATACCTGTTTTGGTGCCTGGAAATTTTCGACAGTATGTATTTTTATGGACATAGTGTTGAATTTCAACCGACAAATTGAGGTAAAATGCAAGTTATGCAACAGGCTTGTTCTATCTGTTGGAAAGTCACCAAAGTGTTGAGATCCCCGTCATCGCAAGGAGGCGCAACCCATGACCCCCCAGCGCAAGACTGACCGCCGTGTGGCTTACACCAAGCTCGCCCTGCGCGAGGCGCTGGTGGAACTCATGCAGGGCCAACATATATCCGGCATCACGGTGAAATCCCTCTGCGAACTGGCTGACATCAATCGCAGCACCTTCTACCTGCACTACCGCGACCAGTATGACCTGCTCCATCAGATCGAGCGGGAGGTGCTGGAGACCCTGGGCGAGCGCCTGGCCTCAAAGCAGGACGCCACGGATGAGATGTTCAGCAAGGGCCCCATCTCGCTGGAAGTCATGACCGAGATCTTAGAGTACGCTCGAGAGAACGCCGCACTGGCTCGCGTGCTGCTCAGCGAGAACTGCGACTTCGCCTTCCAGCAAGACATCATGGAGCTGGCCCAGGTGGTGGTCATCCTCCCCGACTCCTCCATCAACCAGCGCATGGAGGACTATATAGTCACCTACGGTATCAATGGCTGTATCGCCCTGGCAGAGAAGTGGCTTGACGAGGGCACCATCGAGGAGCCCGCCCAGGTCGCCCAGCTCATGCTCCAGCTGCTCTACTTTGGCACCACCAGCTTCACCAAAGGTTAGAACAGAATGGGGACGGTGTGACAAAGGGGACGGTGTGACAAAGGGGACGGTGTGACAAAGGGGACGGTGTGACAAAGGGGACGGTGTGACAAAGGGGACGGTGTGACAAAGGGGAC
>WRHL01000047.1 GCA_009783245.1 Coriobacteriia bacterium | reverse complement strand
GGCGCCTCTGTTAGAGCCAGGCTTATCGTGAGAGCATGACAAAAGGACCGTCCCTTTTGTCATACCTTTTGTCATATGAAAATGCTCATTGTGCTATAAAAAGCTTGCATGAATGGCGGCCGGGGAACCTGTCATACTGTTGGTAGTTTTCGCAGGATTTCGCGTGAATCGAGGGGCTTATGTCTAAGTCTCAGCCTCAACCACTTAGCTTGCCGCGCTATGCGTTTGTCGACCTCACCACGGGTGAGGTGCGGCCGTTGCCGGTTTCTGAGGAGCAGTACCGGCTTTATGTGGGCGGCAAGGCGTTGGCGGCGCGGCTGTTGTATGATCTGCTGCCGGCAGGGACCGACCCGCTGGCGCCCGAGGCGCTTGTGGTGATCAACACCGGGGCGATGAACGGGAGCGGCGCGCCGTCGACCAGCCGATTCAATCTGACATTCAAGAATGTTATGACGGGCGGGATCGCGTCGACCAATTGCGGGGGGAGTTTTGGCTTCAGCCTGCGCAAGGCCGGGTTTGAGGGGCTGGTGATTGGCGGGTGTGCGGCCGAGCCGGTGTATCTTGAGATTGCTGACGGGGAGATCTTTGTGCGGAGCGCCGTTGAGCTGTGGGGGCTTGAGATCGGCGCGGCGGCAGCGCGGGCGGGGGAGCTTGTGCAAGAGCGCTCGAAGAGCACCAAAGGGGTGGCGAGCCTGATGATCGGGCCGTCGGGTGAGAACCTGGTGCGCTATGCTGGGGTGGCCAGCGGCGACCGTATCGCGGCGCGTTGCGGTGGTGGGGCGGTCTTTGGCTCGAAGAGACTCAAAGGTCTCGTCTGCTGGGGAAAGCAGCCGATTCCGGTATATGACAACGAGAAATTCAAGGCTTTCATGGGTAAATGGGTGAAGTTTATACGCCAACACCCGATGACCGGTGATGCCATGGGGCGCTATGGGAGCGCGGGGATCGTGAACCGGGCGAACGCGTCTCTGGCGCTGCCCACGCGGAATTTCCAGTGCGGGTTCTTTGCCGAGGCCGACGCGGTGAGCGGTGAGACGATGACCGAGACGCGGCTGGAGTCGAACAAGGGCTGCGTGAGCTGCCCGATCCGCTGCGAACGGCGCGTGCGGCTGGTGGGCGCTGCCGGTGGTGCTGGCAGTGGCGGTGGTGCGGGTGGTGGCTCTGGCGACAGCGCGGGCGCGGGCGGTGATGGCGACAGCGCGGGCGGTGATGGCGCGGGCGACGCGGTCGCTGCCGGTGGTGCTGGCGACGCTCTCGCGAAGATCGTCAAAGGCCCGGAGTATGAGACGCTGGGGCTCTTTGGCCCCAACATCGGCAACGCGGACCTGGACGCCATCATCGAGATCAACCACCTCTGCGATGAGCTGGGCCTGGATACCATCTCCTGCGCCGGCACCATCGCGTTTGCCATGGAGCTCGCGGAGCGCGGCGGCGAGGATTTTGGCCTGCGCTTTGGCGACGCACAGGGCGTGATAGCGGCGCTGCCCAAGATAGCACGCCGCGAGGGCAAGCTGGGCGAGCTGGCTAACGGCAGCAAGTGGCTGGCCGATAAGTACGGGGGCAGTGCGGGCGGCGGCGTTGGCGATGATGACGTTAATGACTCGGGAATCGCCCCCGCCCCCGCCAGCAGCGACGCCCCCGCCCCCGCCACCTACGCCATCCACTCCAAGGGCCTCGAGCTCGCCGCCTACGAGCCGCGCCGCTCTGCAGGCATGGGCCTTGGCTGCGCCACCGCCAACCGAGGCGGTTGCCACATAGGCGGCGGCTACGTCTCGCTGCTCGAGAGCATCAACATCCTCGCGATGGCGCCCACCGGCAGGCGCGGCAAAGCGCAGTGGACCGTCTTCCTGCAGGATGGCCTCGATGCGGTCTCAGCGGTGGGAAGCTGCATCTTCTCGTCACTCACCTTCATCCCGCGGCCGTTCTACGCGCTCGGCCCGCACCACTGGCTCATCCGCGCGGTCAACCGCATCCTCAGCGTGTCGGGCCCGGTCATGACGCTGCTCGTCCGCCTCGCACCCACACCGCTCCTCCGCTTCGACACCATGCTCCTCTTCCCCTACGCAACGGCGGCGCGCCACGTCACCGGCCTGCCGCTCTACACCGGCTCGTTTATCGAGCTGGGCGAGCGCTGCTTCAACCTCGAGCGGATGTTCAACCTGCGTGAGGGCCTGACCGGCGCCGACGACACCCTCCCAGAGCGCCTCACCAAGGAGCCACAACTCGGGCTCAAAAGAGGGCAAAATGACGATAAAGACGGCGCGCCCACGCCCGCAAATCCCACGTCTGAGGGCCCCGTTGTGCCGCTGCAGCGCATGCTGCGCACCTACTACCGCGTGCGCGGCTGGGACAGGCACGGGGTGCCCAAGGCGCGCAAGCTCGCCCGGCTGAGAATCGAGGTGTGACCATGGCGCTGATCACCGCAGCATACCGCGGCCCTCTGGCCGACACTCTAGGGACCCCTGACGAGAAGATCGAGGCGTCGGCGGTATCGGAGGTCTTGCGGCACATCAAGATTGCCCACGGCAAGCCTGCCTGGCAGACGGCCAAGGCGATGCTGATAGTTGTCAACGGTGTGAGCATCCTGCATGGGAAGGGCTTCCGTACCGCGCTGCATGACGGCGACGTGGTGACCTTCCTCCCCATCGCTGCCGGCGGCTGATGACTGCTGGGTGGGGTCTCACCAGAGCTTCTTCAATATGACAAGGGGACCGTCCCCTCCTTGTCACATATCACCAGTACCTCTTCAATTCCTTGTAGAAGTTCTCACGAGTACCGGCAAGAAGTACTACAACAATCGTCTCGCCGATGCCTTCTTCAGTATCTACGTTCACAACATGATATGCGACCTCATAATTTGTCTTGTTGTAGTAGATATCAACGCATTGGATCCCCAGCAGATCTGCGCGCTTCATTTCACCTAGACTGGGGTCGTCCAGGATAGCTGCTATCGCATCTTTGAATAACTTCTTCAGATTGCTGTTTTTAATCTTCTTGAAATAGCGTTGTGCGGCGGGCTGTATGACAAGCCTTGCCATTAGTTGCCTTCATCGAATAGATCATCCACAGTCGCGTAGTTGTTAGGATCATGGGCGGCCTGCTCCGCGTCAGCGATCATAGCCTCAATCGCTGGGCGCACCTGCCCCTGCCTCTGGATGAACGCATCGAGCAGCGCCTCCCCCTCATACCCCTCCTTGAGCAGGTCAGCAAGGATGAACTCGGAGAACTCGCGTCCAGAACGGGCTATCGGTTTGATGATGATCGCGTCGCCATCCATATAGCAGACGGCATCATTCTCAAACCCAAGTTCCTGATAATACTGTTGTGGAATGGTTATCTGCCGCTTGTCGGAAACACGGATGATCTTCTTCTTTGCTGGTGGTTTTACCAGTGTCGCACTGGTTATCGATTCAGCCATCATGCCCTCCAATCTCGGAAACCATAATAACACAGAAACCAAGCTTCTTTGCGGGCAATGCATCAATTGTCACATGCCCCGACCCCTTGTCACACACATGCTCCGACCCCTTGTCACATGCAAATATTGAATTGTAGGCACGTTGTGGGTATAATGTGTACACAATTTGAAGGGAGTAATCATGCCCAAAACAGCAGATCTGAAGCTGCGCATTGATCCAGTTCTAAAGAAATCTGCGACTGAGGTATACAGTCAATGGGGATTGAATCTCACGGATGCCGTAACGATGTTCCTCTATCAGTCAGTCGCAGAGGGTGGCTTGCCCTTTGCCATGAAGATGCCGAAGACTACCCCTCACTTCAACTGGGATAACCCTGGCATTGTGAGGATTGACCCTGCTGTTGGACACGCATTGCTACCTGCTGACTGGGATTCAGATGAGGACGCAGTGTGAGTGATGCCCCTCTGGGTGTTCTCCAGCCAGACGATATAGCTCAGGTCATACAGGAAATGACCACTCTCGGTTTCTTCCAGGGGCCAGAACAGCCCCAAAAACGTATGTGATAAAAACGTACCGACCTCTTGTTACGCAGCCACGTAAACGTATGTGACAAAAACGTACCGACCCCTTGTCACACATTGTCACGCAGCCACGTAAACGTATGTGACAAAAACGTACCGACCCCTTGTCACACCGACCCCTTGTCACACACCGACCCCTTGTCACACAAACGGTGTGAGCATCCTGCACGGGAAGGGCTTCCGTACCGCGCTGCATGACGGCGACGTGGTGACCTTCCTCCCCATCGCCGCCGGCGACTGATGACAAGCCGAGTGGGACACGGGGATCAAACAGGAGGTTCCCAGGGGTTGATTGACGGGATGTCAAACCTGTTGAAATCTTTTTCGTTGCGGGTAACAACGGTGTAGTTATCGGCAGCTGCACTGGCGGCTATAAGTGCGTCGTAGTAAGGCGCCGGGTCAGGGACGTGGTATCCCGCAGCTATGCGAGCAGCCGGCAAGCTGATTACCACCAGGCGATCTCTGAAAGCTTCCAAGACGTAATCTGTCAACCAGGTTCTCAACAGCTGTCCCTGGGCAGGATCCGATAATTCCTTGACCTGTATGCCTCGTTCCAATTCAAGCACACTCACAACACTGAGAAAACACTGGTTCAGATCGACTTCTTGCGCCCACTGTCTGAAAGCGGCATCCATTTTCTGAGGGTCTTTGCGCAACTCGCTAATGACGTTGGTGTCTATGAGGTAGGACATCAGAGCAGCAGCTCCCTGGGCGCCTCAACGGTTCGCGGTGCGATTTCAAGGTCTATGTTGGCAGCCTCAGGCATATGAAAGGCGCCGAGTAGCGAGGTCTGTGTTATTCCTTGGATCTCATAGTAGTTGTCGATGTTGATGAGCACATACTCGATTCTGCCCCTGTTTGTCACAAACACCGGCTCCTCCTGAGCCAGGCGTGTTGCACGGGAGGTGTTCTGATTGAACTCTCGGGCACTCATGGAAGCCATTACAGCACGCTGCCTTCTCTTTCATGCGTTACTAGTTGGAACGAGCACAAAGTAGCTACAATCCTACATTGTGCGCTCACGTATGTCAAACACAGTCTTGTGACAAACCGTCCCCACGACATGACAAAAGGGACCGTCCCCTTTGTCAACATGACAAAAGGCAACATGACAAAAGGGACGGTCCCTTTTGTCATGATGAAACGCTCCGTCCCCTTTGTCACCTTTTGTCAGGAGAGGGTGGAGAGGGCGTGCTCTACGGCGTGGAGGGTTGTGGCGATGTCTTCTGGGGTGTGGGCGGCGGAGGGGAACCAGGCCTCAAAGGGGCTGGGTGGGAGATAGATGCCGGCGTCGAGCATTGCCTGGTAGAAGCGGGTGAAGCGCTCTGCGTTGGTGGTTGTGGCGGTCGTAAGGTTGGTGACCGGGGCGCTGGTGAAGAAGACCGAGAGCATGGCGCCAACGCTGTTCACCTGCAGCGGTATGCCCTGGCGTTCTGCCGCGGCGCGGATACCCTGTGCCAGGGTGGCGGCCTGGGCCTCCAGTCCCTCATAGAAACCGGGGCGTTTGAGTTGCTCGATGGTGGCCAAGCCGGCGGTGGTAGCCAGGGGATTGCCGGCGAGTGTCCCAGCCTGGTACATGGGGCCTACAGGAGAAACAAGCTGCATGAGCTGCGCCTTGCCGCCATAGGCTGCCAGGGGCAGGCCGCCGCCGACTATCTTGCCAAGGCAGGTTATGTCCGGATCGATGCCAAAGCGCTGCTGCGCTCCGCCAAAGGCAACGCGGAATCCGGTCATCACCTCATCGAATATCAGCAGGCTGCCATGTGCGCTGGTCAGTTCGCGGAGCGCAGGGAGGAAGCCTTGCAGCGGGGGCACCACGCCCATGTTCCCGGCGACGGGTTCGACTATGACCGCCGCGATCTCCTCGTTATATTTGTTGAATAACTCTGCGACTTCATGCGCGTTGTTGTATGAAGCGACAAGCGTTGTGGCGGCAGTCTGGGGCGGCACGCCGGCGGACGTGGGCACGCCGTGGGTGAGGGCGCCGCTGCCGGCCTGGGCGAGGAGGGCGTCGCTGTGGCCGTGGTAGTTGCCGGCGAACTTGATGATGAGGTTGCGGCCGGTGGCCGCGCGGGCGAGGCGCAGGGCGGACATGGTGGCCTCGGTGCCGGAGTTGACAAGACGAACCTGCTGCATAGAGGGGTAGGCGGCGGCAATCTGGGCGGCGAGCTGGGTCTCGAGGGTGGTGGGGGCGCCAAAGCTGAGGCCTTGGGTGGCGGCCTGCTGCACGGCGGCAATGACCGCGGGGTGCGCGTGGCCAAGGATGAGCGGGCCCCAGGAGGCGACGTAGTCGAGGTAGGTGGCGCCGTCGATGGTGGTGATGTGGGCGCCGCGGCCGCTGGCGATGAAGAGGGGGTCGCGGCCGGTTGCCGCCTTGGTTGCGCGCACGGGTGAGTTGACGCCGCCCGGCATGAGCGCGCAGGCCTGCTGGTAGGCGCGCTGGCTGGCGGGGGTGGTAGTGGGGACGGCTGTCTGCTGCAGCTGGCTGGCGGCGGCGGGCTGCGGGCTGTCGGTTGCGGTTGCGGGGGCGGGTTGTTGTGGTTGTATCACGGTGGGGCCTCTATCCCGTTAAGCGGGGAGCCAGGGGGCGACCTGGGGGGCGTGGTAGGTGACGATAAGGTCGGCGCCTGCGCGCTTGAAACCGATAAGCGTTTCCAGGATGGCCTGCTTCTCGTCGATGAGGCCCTGCTGGGCGGCGAGTTTGAGCATGGCGTACTCGCCGCTGACGTTGTAGGCGGCGATGGGCACGCCCGCGGCTTGGCGGGCGCGGTAGATGATGTCGCCGTAAGCGAGCGCCGGCTTGACGAGGATGAGGTCGGCGCCCTCTGCGACGTCGGTGAGGATCTCGCGGAGGGCCTCGTCGCTGTTGGCGGGGTCCATCTGGTAGCTGCGACGGTCGCCGAACTGGGGCGCGGAGTCCGCGGCATCGCGGAACGGCCCATAGAAGGCCGAGGCGTATTTAGACGCGTAGGACATGATGGGTGTGTCTTGGAAGCCCTCGCTGTCCAGGGCCGTTCTTATGGCGCGCACCCGGCCGTCCATCATGTCGGAGGGGGCGACCATGTCGACACCGGCCTGTGCGTGGGAGAGAGCGACCTGGGCGAGTTGGGCGACGCTTTTATCGTTATCTAATTGCTGGTTTGCGTCAAAAAGGCCGCAATGGCCGTGGTCGGTGTAGGCGCAGAGGCAGACGTCGCTTATGAGGTAGAGGTTGGGGTGGCTGCGCTTGGCGAGGCGGATGGCCTGCTGGACGATGCCGTTTGGGTCCGCGGCTTGGCTGCCAAGCGCGTCTTTGTGCGCGGGCAGGCCAAAGAGGAGCAGCGCGGGGATGCCGAGGTCTGCGAGGCCGAGGAGGGCTTGTTCGAAGGCGGCCAGGCTGAGGCGGCTGACGCCGGGCATGGAGGGGATGGGGATGGTGGGTTGGTCGCCGGCGTGGATGAAGACGGGGTAGATGAGATCGGCGCGCGTGAGGTGGGTCTCGCGGAGCATGGCGCGGATGGTGGGGTTGGCGCGGAGGCGCCGGTGGCGGGTGGGCTGGGGGGTTGTCATGGCTGCTCCTTTGGTTTCTTCTGCTAGCTTATCTCACTTCAGCCATCCTGCACAGCTCTGTGAGCTGGTCGGCTAGGTTGCCACGCTGCGCGCTACACGCTGCGCGCTACACGCTGCGCTCGCAATGACGGAGGGATGTATAGGAATGCAGGTAGCCTGTGTCACCGGGAGCCCTTTCTTTCTGTTGCGTGAGTGACTATGGCGGCTACCAGGCCGTCTACCGTGAAGGTGGTGGCCTCGGCGGTGGGGGTCAGCTGGTATTCGCGCAGGGTGTCGCTGGTGATGGGGCCTATGGAATAGAGGTCGATGCCCTGAAGCAGGTTGGTGTCGCCTGAGAGCATCTTTATGAGGTTGTGCACGGTTGAGGAGCTGGTGAAGGTGACGCCGTGGTACGCACCGGCGCGCAGCGCGTCGACCAGGGCCTGGGTGTCTGCGTCCGCGCAGCGGGTCTGGTAGCCGGCCACCTCGGTCACCGTGACGCCAAACTCCGCGAGCAGGCGGGGGAGGGCGTCGCGGGCCTTCTCGGCGCGCACCAGCAGGACCTGCTGGCCGGGGCTCAGTTGGCCGGGGCTCAGCTGGCCGGGGCCCGTCCCCGTCTGGCCGGGGCCCGCCTGGCCGCGCAGCATGTCCACAATGCTTTCCGCAACGTATTCCTGTGGCACGATGATGTCCTGCAAGCCGCGGTCCTGCAGGGCCTTCTGGGTCACCGGCCCAATGGCGACCAGCTGGATCCCCGCGAGTCGGCGCAGGTCGACGGCCTGCGCAAGCAACTCTGCAAAGAAGGCTTCGACCCCGTTGACGCTGGTGAAGATCAGGTGCGAGAAGGTCTCGATCTGGGCCAGCGCCGCGCGCAGCTGCTGGGGGTCAGACGGTGTGTCAAAGGCGATGGTGGGCTGCTCAAAGACGTCCGCGCCCAGGTTGCGCAGGGCGCTGGAGAGTCGGGAGGCTTGCTGCCGCGCCCGGGTGACCACAATGCGTTGCCCAAAAAGCGGGCGGCTCTCAAACCACCCGATCTTATCGTTAAGCTCCACCACCTCACCAATGACGATAACGGCGGGGTTGGTCAGCTTGTGGCGGGTGGCCAGCGCGGCGATGGTGCTGAGGTCGCCGCGCACGGTGCGCTGGCGGGGCGTGGCGCCGTGCTCGATGATGGCGGCCGGGGTCTGGGGGGCCTTGCCGTGGGCCAGCAGGCGGTCGGCGATGAGGGGCAGGTTGGCCATGCCCATGAGGACGACCAGCGTGCCCGGGGTCTTGGCGAGTTGGCCCCAGGCGATGGACGAGGCGAGCTTCTGTGGGTCCTCGTGGCCGGTGATGATTGTAAGGCTGGAGGCGAGGCCGCGGTGCGTCACCGGGATGCCCGCGTAGGCCGGGACTGCGAATGCCGAGCTCACGCCGGGTATGACCTCAAAGCTGATGCCATGCTGGGCGAGTGCGAGGGCTTCCTCGCCGCCGCGGCCGAAGACAAAGGGGTCGCCGCCTTTGAGGCGGACTATGGTGCGGTTGGGGGTTGCGGCGGCGGTGGGATCGTCTGCGGAGGGAGTGGGTGCTGCGGGCGCGCTTGCGGCGAGCGTGGGTGCGGCGGGATCGCCTGCGGCGAGCGTGGGTGACGTCGCTTTCTCGATGAGCAGTGCGTTGATCTCCTCCTGAAGGCGGTAGTGCCGGCCGGGGGATTTGCCCACAAAGATGAGCTCGCAGCCGGGGCGGGCGTGGCGGAGGATGTCTGCGGGGATGAGGGTGTCGTAGATGATGGTGTCGGCCTGCTCGATGGCGTGCAGGGCCTTGAGGGTCAGGAGCTCGGCGTCGCCCGGGCCGGCGCCCACCAAGTAGACCTGCGGGGTGGAAAGCGGGGAAGGATTGATGTTTGTGTTGCTCAGGTCCATGGGAGGGTCCATTCTGTTGCGGCGGCCTGGGCGAGGATGTCTTCGGCCGCCTGTTTGCCCAGGGAATCTGGATCGCTGCCGGTTAACTGGGCTCTGAGTATGCAGCTGCCGTCGAGGCTGGCGACCATGGCGCTCAGGTTGAGGGTTGCGCTTGTGGCGGCCGGTTCTCTGACTTGACAAAAGGGACCGTCCCCTTTGTCATGTCTGACTTGACAAAAGGGACCGTCCCTTTTGTCATGTGCTGGTGCGTAGGTTGCGAGTGCGCCCAGGGGCACCTGGCAGCCGCCGCCCAGCGCCTGGAGGAAGCTGCGCTCTGCGCGCGCCTCAAGCTCGGAGGGCTGGTGGTTGAGATCCGCGATGAGGGCCTGGATCGTGGCGCTGTCGGCACGGTCTGTGGCGATCTCTATTGCGATGACACCTTGGCCGGGCGCAGGGAGGAAGAAGGCCTCGTCGAGGTAGCAGGTGATGCGGCTGTGCAGCCCCAGGCGGTGGACGCCTGCAGCGGCCACGATGAGGGCGCTGAGCACGGGGTCTTCATCGAGCTTGCGCAGCCTGGTGTCGATGTTGCCGCGGATGGCAACGCAGCGCAGGTCGGGCCTGACGCTGAGCAGCTGCGCCGTACGCCGCAGGCTGGAGGTGCCCACCTGCGCCTGCGGCGGCAGGCAGGGGATGGGGCGTTTTGTCGTAGTGCCCACAGCCGCAGACGGCGACAACCCTTGTGGTTCTACAGCCGCTGGGCTAGGCCCTCCTGAATCAAGTTCAGAACAGGCTCCGTCAAGCTCGGGGTGACAAGAGTCAAGCTTTGCGCCTTCTGCCTTGCAGATGAGGACGTCGCGGGGGTCTTCACGCTGGCAGTAGGCGCCTATGGCCAAGCCCTGCGGCAGCTCGCAGGGGAGGTCCTTGAGGCTGTGCACGGCCAGGTCGATGTCGCCTTCGAGCAGGGCGGCTTCTATCGCGTCGGTGAACAGCCCCTTGCCGCCAGGCAGGGGCAGAGTGGTGCTTGAGAGGCTGTCGCCGGTGGTGCGCAGGGGCACCAGCTCGACGGCCAGGCCGGGATGCAGCTCCTGCAAGCGATTCGCGACCTGCTGCGCCTGGATCAGCGCCAGGCTGCTGCTGCGGGTGCCAATGCGGAGCGCCTTCATGATGCGGCCTCCCTCAGTTGGGGAGCAGCCAACGAGCTAATGAGCTCTGCGATCTTCTCGTCAATGAGCGATTCGATGGCAGCGGCGGCCTGTTCGCGGAGGGCGCGGTTCTTCTCGGAGACCTCGCGTATCTGCTTGATGTCAAAGCAGCGGACGCCGAGAAGCCCCGCTACCTGCGGATCTATGTCGCGCGGCACGGCCATGTCGATGAAGACAATCGGGCGGTCGCGGCGCGCCTGCATGATGGGCTCCAGCTGCTGGCGGGTCACCAGGCAGTGCTGCGATGAGGTTGCCGAGAAGACCAGGTCTGCTGTGTTCAGGCAGCTCTGGAGGTCGTCGAGCGAGCAGGCGTCGAAACCGTACCGGGCGGCGAGCTCCTGCGCCTTGCCCAGCGAGCGGTTTGAGACCATGCAGAGCGACGCTGCCCGCTTGATCAGGTGTTTCATGGTCAGCTCGCACATCTCGCCGGCGCCGAGGATCAGGATCTGCCGGCCCGTGAGGTCGCCGAGTTCCTGTTCGGCCAGGTCGACGGCGATGCGGCCGACCGAGGTGTGGAACTGGTTGATGTCTGCGGTGGGGGTGGCGCTAGGTCCAGCGTTGGGGCCGCTGCCGTTGCCGCCAGCGCTGCTGCCGCCAGCGCCGCCGCCGTTGCCACCAGCGCCGTTGCCGCCAGCGCTGCTGCGGACCTGCTTCCCCAGGGCAAGCGCGCGCTGGAACCAGACGTTGAGGGTGCGGTCGGTGGCCTGTGCCTGGAGCGCCGTGTCATAGGCGCGTGCGACCTGGCCGAGGATCTCGGTCTCGCCGAGGACCAGGGAGTCGAGCCCGGCGACCACGCGGTAGAGGTGCTTCAGCGCCTGCGTGCCGGTGTGGTGGTAGAGGTAGGGTGTGACAGAGGCGACGGGGGACGTGACAGGAGGGGACGCTTCAGCCATCGTGCCCAAAACCGCAGCTTGCTGCCCTAGGTTGCCACGCTGCGCCGCCTTTGGCGGCTCCGCTCGCAATGACGGGAAGATGTGGGAGCTCGCAGGCTCTGCTCGTAATGAGGAAGGTCTTGTAGGAGGTGCTGTCATGGGTGGGTTTCCGCTGGTAGAGAGCCGTTTTCATCGTTATCACGCAAAGCCTGGACCACCTGTGCGGCCTGCGCCTGGCTGAACGGGAGTATGCTTTCCAGGCGCTGCGTATCGCGGAGAAAGTCGAGAAATAAGAGTTCCTCCTCGGTTTTGAAGCCTTTGTTGTGCGTGATGATGTTGAGCGGGCGCGCGAGTTGGCAGCCTTCGATCTGCAGGGTTTTGAGTAGGCCCAGGCGGCATTCCTGTTGCACGGTGAGGATGGAGATGATGGTGACGCCGAGGCCCTCGATGACGGCGTGTTTGATGGCCTCGGTGGAGCCGAGGTCCGCGATGATGTTGAGGCGCGCGGGGTCGAAACCGCCGCGGCTGAGGGCGAGCTCCATGACCTTGCGCGTGCCGGAGCCCTTCTCGCGGGTGATCATGCGCTCCTTGGTGAGCTCGCCGAAGGTGACGCTTTCGCGGCGGGCCCAGGGGTGGCTCATGGGGACGACAAGGGCGAGTTCGTCGTGGCAGAAGGTCTCGATGCTGATGGCCTGGCTCTGTTGGATGGGGCCTTCGACCAGCGCGATGTGGAGGCGGTTCTCCAGGACGTCTTGGGCGATGATCTCTGTGTTGGCGATCTTGACGTGGAAGTCGAGGCTGTCGAAGAGGCTGTCCAGGTAGCCGATGATGTGTGGCAGGATGTACTCGCCGATGGTCAGGGTTGCGCCTAGGCGCACGCTGCGGTGCTGGTCAAAGGCGAGTTCGTCGATCAGCTCGCGGGCCTCCTGCATGACGGCGACGGCGCGGCAGCCGTACTCGTAGAGGATCTCGCCGGCCTTGGTCAGCGTGACCCCCTTGTTGGTGCGGTCGAAGAGCTTGGCGCCGTACTCCTGCTCCAGCCCCTTGATCTGGATGCTGACGCTTGGCTGGCTGATGTGCAGCCGTTTGGAAGCAAGGGTGATGTTCTTGGTCTCGACCACCTCTTTGAACACCAATAGCTGACACTCCAGGGTATTCATGCAACTCACCTCGCTTGGGGACGGGCGCTTGGCCTACGTGGGGACGTGCGCTTGGCCGGGGTTATGCAGCGCCGCAGAGCCACCGCCAGGGTCACGCTGAGCCGCTGAGAACATACCGTGCATGGCAGCAGGAGTAAAGAACGTTTCCTGCATTGCACTATTATATTTACCTATTGCCAGGCAGTCCAATGAAATTGCGCGCAGTTTAGGCAGAAGCGAGGCATTGCGCAGATTGCGCGCCCTTACGTTAGCCATAGACAGGGCAAGGCACACCCATTTCAGCTATTGGCTTTATCTATTGTCTGAAAGGCAGAAAGGGGCCAGGGAACACCGCCCCCTGGCCTCTACGCGCATATTTTCTCGTGCCTTACCCTACAAACTCCCCATCTTCCCATTGGCCCTGCTGGAGTACCGCGCCGGCAGCGTTATAGAGAATGCCCTGGCCCTCCCGCTTGCCGTTCTCCCATGCGCCAACGTACTTGTCGCCATTGGCATAGGTCATTGTCCCCTGACCGGCCATCTCGCCCCCATCCCATGCGCCCACGTATACAGAGCCGCTTGGCCACGTATAGGTTCCCTGTCCGGTCCTGTAGTCGTCTACAAAATCACCCACATACATTTCGCCATTGGGCCAGGTAAAGGTCCCTTGCCCATTCCGCATGTCGTTTGCCCATGCGCCATCATATTTATTACCGCTGGCATAGGTTATGATCCCCTGTCCGCTACGCCTGTCGTCTTTGTAAGCGCCAATATAGACGTCCCCATTGGGCCAGGTTGTGGTACCCTGCCCGTTTCGGAGATCGAGCTTAAATTCTCCAACATACACCGCACCGCCGGAATAGGTCATGGTGCCCTGCCCACTACGGTTGCTGTTCTCCCATGCGCCAACGTACTTTGCACCGTCTGCCCAAGTAATGGTGCCCTGCCCGTTGCGCTGATCGTCCTTCCATTCACCCAAATAGATGGCGCCATTGTTCCAGGTCGCGGTACCCTGCCCACTGCGCACGCCGTCCTTCCAGCCACCTACATAAGTAGAGCCGTCATCGTAGATGAACGTGCCGTTGGTATCCTCCGGCTTGCCGTCGACCACATAGCCGGTGTATTTACCCTTGAACTCTGCACCATCGTTCCCAAATACGCTGTAGGGCAGGTCCGTGACATACTCCGGTTTCACGGTGACCTCGGGCGTGGTCGGTGTCTGCGGCTTGGGCGTCGCGCTGGCAGTAGACGAGGCCTTGGCAAAGATCAGGATGGTGCCGTCATCGTCGTCCATGATCAGCTTGTTGTCCTTCAGCACAACATCAAAGGGGATGCCGGTGTGATCGACCAGAGTATATCGACCACCTCCCTTACTCTCCCAGGTCAGCGTTATCACTTCGCCCATGAAGTTCACCCAACCGGTGCCATCCTCGGCAAAAGCCATATCCATCACCGCGTCGGTCACGCCAAACAGCTCCAGCAGCTCCAGGTACTCGCTCCAGCTGAGCACCTCGCCGTCCTGCTCCATGGACTCAAGCTTCCAGGTGCCGATGACGGCGTCAGCTGTCACCTCGGTCTTCTTCTGCTCTGTTGTCTTTTCGCCGAGAAGGCCGAACATCTTTGTACCTATCATCACCGCAATCAAGGCGACGAGAACAACGGCCGCTCCGATGATGATGAACATCGTGGTCTTGCTCTTCTTGGCCGGTGCAGGCGCAGGAGCCTGTCCATATGGCTGCTGAGGCGCCTGCTGGTAAGGCTGCTGTTGCTGCTGCGGGTAGGGTTGAGGTTGGGGCTGCCCTTGGGGTTGCTGTGGTTGCCCTTGCGGTGGCTGCTGGAATTGCGGCTGCGGCTGCGGTGGTGGCGGTGCAGCTGCTGCCTGCGTAGGCTGTGGCGGTGCAGCGGCTGTCTGCGTAGGCGCTGGCTGCGTGGGTACTGCCGCCTGTGCCAGCGACTCACCGCAGGATGTGCAGAACTGCGCTCCTTCTTGGATCTGGCTACCGCACTTAGGGCATGACTTATCCATTTGAAATCCCTCCTCATTCTTTGCTGATTTCATGCAAAGTATAGCACTCTAGCTGGCGTTTTGAGCCACTTGAGGATCCGTTTGTCGCCAGAGGATCCGTTCTTCTCGTTATGAAACCAAGGAATCGTCAGCCGACGAATTCCCCGTCTTTCCATTCGCCTTGCTGGACTATGTTGCCGGCAGCATCATATGCGGTGCCCTGCCCGTGGCGCTTGTCATCCTTCCATCCGCCCACGTACTTCCTACCGTCAACATAGGTCATGGTGCCCTGGCCGCTGAACATGTCCATATCGAAATCACCAACGTATTCTTGTCCGCTTGCCCAGGTATAGACACCTTTTCCGTGGTACAGGTTGTCTTTCCAATCGCCCACGTAGACATCACCATCAGGATGGTACATAGTACCCTGCCCGTTGCGCTTATCGTCCTTCCATGTGCCCACATATTTCCTGCCGTCGGTATATACCATGGTGCCCTGGCCGCTGAACAGGTCATCAACAAAACCGCCAACGTATTCCTGCCCGTTTACCCAGGTATAGGTGCCCTGACCGTGGTACAGGTTGTCTTTCCAATCGCCCACATAGACATCCCCGCTGGGGTGCGTCATGGTGCCGAACCCGTTGCGCAGGTCATCCTTCCACTCGCCCACATATTTCCGGCCCTCTGGCCAGGTCATGGTGCCCTGGCCGCTGCGATTGCCGCCCTTCCAGCCACCTATGTAGGTTGAGCCGTTCTCCAGTACCAGGGTGCCGTTGGTGTCCTCAGGCAGACCGTCGATCGCCTTTCCGGTGTACTTGCCCTTGTACTCGGTACCGTCGTTGCCAAACAGGCTATAGGCCATGTCCGTGACGGACTCGCCGCCCGTGGTGGTGGTTGGCGGTATCGTCGGCGTTGTGCCCGGCGTTGTGCTCGCAGTAGAACCTGAAGTCCCCTTCACAAAGGTCATGATGGTGCCGCCCCTGTCGTCCAGGATCAGCTTTCCGTTCTTCAGCTCAACGTCTAAGCCGTCGCCGATCTCGTCGACAAGCACATATGTGCCGCCTCCCTTGTTCTCCCAGGTGAATGTGAGCACCTCTCCCATGAAGTTCACCACACCCTTTTGGCCTTCAGTGAATGTGATCTCCATCACCACGTCGGTGATGCCGAACAGCTCCATCAACTCGACATACTCGGCCCAGTTGATCACATCGCCACCATCTTCCATGGTCTCAAGCGTCCAGGTGCCTATGATGGCGTCAGCCGTAACCTCTGTCTTCTTCTGCTCTGTTGTCTTATCGCCGAGAAGACCGAACACTTTTGTTCCTACGAGAACCGCGACCAATGCGACGACAAGCACAGCTGCCCCGATGATGATGAACAGCGCGGTCTTGCTCTTCTTCTTGGCCGGGGCGGGCATGGGAGCCTGCCCATACGGCGATTGAGGCGCCTGCCCGTAGGGCGACTGGGGTGCCTGCTGGTAGGGTTGCGGTTGCTGGGGCGGGTAAGGTTGGGGCGGGTACTGCCCCGGGGGTTGCTGGTAGCCCGGTTGGGGTTGCGGGGGTGGAGGTGGCGCAGCTGCCGCTGCCTGCATGGGCGCTGTCGCCTGCCAGGGCTGGGTCGGCTGCTCGGGCGCAGCTGGCATCGGCTGGGGCAGCTGCTCTGCCGGCGCTGGC
>WRHL01000046.1 GCA_009783245.1 Coriobacteriia bacterium | reverse complement strand
AGCCCATGCGTGCCAAGATAGCCAAGGCGCAAGCACAAAAGATCCCCTACATGCTGGTGGTGGGCGACAAGGAGGCCGAGAGCGGCGCGGTCAGTGTGCGCGAGCGCCACGAGGGTGACCTTGGCTCGCAGGCTCTGACTGAGTTCGCTGAGATCATAGCCGCCGCCCGCATCTGATGACAAAGGGCATGACAAAGGGGACGGTCCCTTTTGTCATGTGCAAAAAGGATGGTCACTATGGTAGAAAAAGAAAAAACAGGACAAAAGGGCCCGTCCCCTTTGTCATGCCTGAACCTTCCGTCATTGCGAGCCGCGCTTGCGCGGCGTGGCAATCTATGGATGCAGCTTTCATTGTTGGTGGACTGTCACAGCCTATAGCCATGCATCAACTACTCCCCACATCCTGCGAGCTGTGTCCGCGTGTCTGCGGGGTGAACCGCGCGGTGGGGGAGCGTGGCATCTGTGGCGCGGATGACACCCTGGTGGTTGCCCGGGCAGCCCTGCACCACTGGGAGGAGCCACCCATCTCTGGCAGTGGCGGTAGCGGGACCGTCTTCTTCTCTAACTGCTCGCTACACTGTGTCTACTGCCAGAATGAACCGCTGTCATCGGGGCGGGCAGGAAAGGCCGTCTCTGTCCAGCGCCTGGCGGAGCTGTTCTTAGAACTGGAGGGCCAGGGTGCGCACAACATCAACCTGGTGACGCCGACCCATTACGTGCCCCAGGTCATCGAGGCCGTCAGTCTGGCGCGCGCCGCCAGTATGAGCCTGCCGATTGTCTACAACACCAGTGGCTACGAGTCCCTTGCAACCCTGGAGCTGCTGGCTGGTGTGGTGGACATCTATCTCACAGATCTCAAGTACGCCTCAGCTGCGCTGGCTGCCCGTCACTCCAACGCCCCTGACTACCCCCAGGTAGCGCTCGCCGCACTCAAGGCGATGGTCGCCCAGGTGGGGGAGTACCGCGTGGATGATGCAGGCATCATGCGCAGCGGGGTTATCGTCAGACATCTGATGCTGCCGGGGCAGCTGACGGATTCGCAGGCCGTAATTGCGCAGGCCTTTGAGGCGGTTGGCAACGCAGTCTGTTACAGCCTGATGAACCAGTTCACCCCCATGCCAGCGTGTGCACATTACCCGGAGCTTGCCGCCATCGTCACAGAGGCAGAGTACGGCGACCTGGTCGCCTTTGCGCTTGATCTGGGGATCACCCACAGCTTCATGCAGGAGGGCGGCACCGCCTCGGAAAGCTTCATCCCCGCCTTCGACCTCACCGGGGTATAGGTGACCTGCGCGTCGGACGGTCTCTGCGCGGTTTTCTAGGTATAATACCGGTATGGAAGGAACAGACATTCAGAGGGGGAAGTGCTTCAATCATCCAGCAGATGATGCTGCAAGAACGTGTATGTATTGCGGCAAGGACTTCTGCTCCGAGTGCCTGCTCTTGCAGGGGCCTCTAGAGGTGATTGCGTGTTGCAATTGCTATGAGAACAGCCTGAAAAGGCTTACTTCATCAATCAAGAGGCGTTATCTCTATGTCTTCCTGGGAATCGCAGGCTTTGTTTTTGACCTGGTTTTCCTGGTGTTTAATTTCTCCAGGTTCGACTTGACCATACTACTGACTCTTGCGGCATTTTCTTTCTTGGCATGTGTGCTGATAAATCTTATCCGCATTCGTCAAGCGAAATTAGCCCTACAGAAAAAACCCTACTCCACCCACCGCGAGGAAGAAGAAGGAGAAGACGAATCGAGCACTCTGTAAGAGTGGCCCTTCTGTTTTCTATAATGCTTCACGGGAATCCAGTTCAACCTTAAGCTGCTCATTCTCTGCTGACAGCTTTTCTATATAGGCGATGATGTCGGAAAGCTGCTCGGTCATGTGCCTGAAGCCGGTCTTCTTGGCGAACATCTGGCGATTGGCCTCAAGGAAGGCCAGCACCTCTTCTTTTGTCTCCAGCGCCAAAACACACCTCCCTTTCACTAAAGATGAACATAGGAATTAGAATAGAGCCTGGCGTATTCTCAAGCAAGCTATCTGGCAGCAATGAGGAGGCAGGTAATGGACGAGACTGGCAGGGTATGTGTTCTTTGTGCGATGAAGACGGAGGCGAAACCGTTCATCGAGGCCTTGGAACAGGCAACAGTTACAAGGCTAGGACGGCTGCAGGTATATGAGGGGCTGCTGGACGGCAGGAAGTTGGTGCTAGCGTGTAAGGCGGTAGGGGTGAAGAAGGCAACCGCCGCGGCTGAAGCGCTTCTGGAGCGATTCAACCCGGCCTGTCTGGTGATGTCCGGGACGGCGGGCGGTATCGACAGCCGCCTTCAGATCGGCGACACGGTAGTCGCCGCGGAGACGGTCTTCCACGACCGGGCAGACACAACGGTGTTTGCCGCTGACGAGGGACTGCTCACCCACTGCCACGAGGGGCTGGCAAAAGACCCGCCGCAGCACACCGTGCACTTTGGGCGCATTGCCACGGGCAAGGCCTATGTGGTAAAAGGGCAGCGGGCCTCCATCATCGAGAGGCTTGACCCCCTGTGCGTGGACATGGAGTCAGCTGCCGTGGCTGAGGTCTGCAAAGCCCGCGATATCCCCTTCATCGCGGTCCGCTCGATCAGTGACACCGAGGCAAACGCCGGGTTTATCGTCTTCTTCAAAAACGCGCTGCAGGTCTCACGGCATTCCTTCGCAGTGGTCAGGACGCTGCTGCAAGCACACGTCTGACCTACTGTATTGGCGTTTCGACTGGTTGGGCAACGGGGAGCTCAAATCCTTCTGCATCAAGTTCAGGCGCGCCGGCGGCGCGGCGTTTCTCAACCAGTTTCAATGCGGCAGGTATCGACAGCATCAGCAGCACACCCATAGCCAGCGATGCGCCAAGCGACATGAGCCAGGCAGGTTGGTAAGTCAAGAACATGTCGAAAAGGTTGCCTGAGAGCACGGCGCCGATGGCTGCCCCAAAGAGTTCGAAGGCGGTGGCGATACCTACAACCAACCCCAAGTCCTTCTTGCCGAACTCCTTGACCACCATGACCGGTGGGGTTACTGTACCCATGCAGGTGCCAAAGCCAAAGGCGACCGCCGCGATGATGGGTCCTGCGCTTGTGGTGGGAAAACAGAGCGCCACACTGGCGATGGCGCAGGTTGCGGTGCCGATTATCGTTCCAGCCTTAAGGCCCCAGCGGTCATAGATGAAACCAAGGAACACCTTTGCCACAATGACCACGCCCAGGTACAGCGACCAGACATTACTCGCCCAGTCAATAGTATGCCCACCAGTGATGATCTCTTCTCCCTGCAGGGTCACCGAGGTCATGTTGGTGACTGAATTGGTGATGATGGCGCCGTTCACGATACCCATACAGACCAAGCCGCCAATCAGCAGCCAAAACCCCGTACTCCTCCTCAGCGCCTTCCATCCAACTGCGATGGTGACCGGGGCGTCGGCAAGCTTCTTCTGCTGGGCCTTCTGGGCTTCAGCGGCCTGTTCATGGGGCGCAGAGCCATAGGGGAGCAGGCCTTTGTCGCTGGGGCGGTTCCTGAAGACTATGAGCGCCAACGGCAGGGCGACAATCAGGCAGACGATTGCAAGCAATAAGAAGGCCATCCGCCAGGTGTAGGCGCCTATCACCCAGGTGGTCAGCTTAGTCAGGAGGACTCCACCAAAACCTGAGCCTGATAGCGCGATGGCAACAGCCAACCCCCGCTGCGTGGTGAACCAGTTGGTGGTCAGAACAGAGACCAAAAGCCGTGTTCCCGCCACCACTATCATGCCGGCGACTATACAGAGCACATAAAGCTGCCAGAGTTGGGTTATGAACGAGAAGAACAGGAGTACTATCGCAGCAACAATGACGGTGATACTGCCCATCAGGCGGGAGCTGATCTTCTCGACGAACATGCCTAAGAGGAGCGAAGCGAAGATCGCCACTACCGTGCAGAAAGCGACGCCTGCATTGAACTCCGCCATGCTGATCTCCAGGTCAGCGACTACATGAGCCTGGAAGAGCGGGATGCAGTTCACAAAGATGGTATAGCAGGTTGCCATGATGAGGAAACCGCCCGCGACTATCCACCAGCCGTAGAAGAACCTTCCCTGTTTTGCTGTGCCTTCGTCCATGATTCCCTCTCCTCAGTACGTAGCTTCAGTGAGCGGCGGGGTGCACTCCCAGTGGCCTGCCACCAGTGTGGTACATGCCTATGAGGTGAACAGCCTCTCGCGGATCACCCTGCCCCAGAGCTCAGGCTCCTCTTTGATGGGGGAGTGGGCTGACTGCTCAAAGGCTATCCACTCCTTGTGTGGCGCCCGCAGTGTGTCAAACCATTTCTGGGCGATGGACGAGGGGGTGTTCTGGTCGTGGACGCCCTGGGTGATGTAGACGGGGACCTCAAGTTCAGTGACAGTCTGGTCAAAGCGCACGGACGCGATGATCTCGTCCCAGAGCTGGCCCAGGCTATAGAAGGAACCGCGCGCATAGCGCAGCAGGTCGAGAAGCGAATACTCAGGGGAGACCAGCACAGGGATGACCACTGAGGACCAGATGTTCTCCTTGTGGTTATAGGCGCCGCCGCCGTATTTGGTCATGTAGTTGCGTTGGGTGATGAGGTTGTCGAGCGAGCCGTAGCTGCCGTTGACCGGCTCGCCAATGCGCGTGAGGTCGCGCAGGGCCTTCTTGTCACCCAGGCGGTTGGCCTCATCCCAGACAAACTTATAGGCCAGGCGCTCGTTCTCATCCAGGTTCACCAGCTGTCCCATGCCCACATAGGCGGCGATCCGCTGGGGGTAGCGTTGCGAGAGCAGCACACCCAGCACCGAACCCCAGGAATGGCCAACAATGAAGACCTTCTCCTTGTTGAACTTGGTGCAGAGGTAGTCGATCAGTTCCTTAGCATCGCCCACCATGTTGTCCAGCGTCATCTTCTCGCGGGACTGCGCCTTGGAGTAGCTTTTACCGCTGCCTCTTTGGTCCCAGCAGACCATGGTGCACACGTCGCTCAAGCCTGACTGGTCTTTGAGCACCCAATGCCTGTCAGAGACACCGGGGCCACCGTGGAGGAAGAGCAGCAGAGGGTTATTCTCGCTGGTGCCCCGCACACGGATATGCTGTGCGATGCCTCCCAGCGTGACGATCTCCCTATAATCCAACGCATAGGATTGCTTTGCCATGGATGACCCCTTTCAATCTGAGCTTTATGCGATTTTGCGTTACCTGAATTCGCAAGTCAAGATAAACTGATGATTGACTGCTTATTACTGACAATGAAGCTGTTTGCTTGGGGAAAGGCGGAGCTGAGATGTGGTGGATACTGGGCGTTTTAGGCTTGATCGTCGTTTTTATCGTCATCCTTTTAATACGTACCCTGCTTTTCAAGCCCCCTGCCGTTGAGGCCTCCAAGATCGAGGAGGTGGCGGTTGACACGGTGGCTGTTGGTGAGCGGCTTGCCCAGATGATACGGTGCAAGACCGTGTCGTCGCTGGATGAGAGCAAGGTGGACAAAGGGGAGTTCGAGAAGTTCCGTGCGCTTTTGGGAGAGTTGTATCCCCGTGTGCACAGCGCCTGCGAGCTTGAGCGGTTGGGGAGTAGCGGGATCCTCTATACCCTCAAGGGGCTCAGCAGCGCTGCACCGGTGGTCTTCATGGCGCACTATGACGTGGTGCCCGTTGACCAGGCTGCATGGGCCAAGCCGGCCTTTGACGGCATAGTGGAGGACGGAGCCTTGTGGGGCAGGGGCACGCTTGACACCAAGGCCACGCTGTGTGGCGTGATGGAGGCTGCTGAGAATCTTCTTGCACAGGGCTTTGTGCCGCAGAACGACCTGTACTTCGCCTTTTCAGGGGATGAGGAGATCGCGGGGGACTCCGCTCCAGCGATAGTGGATGAGTTCGAGAAGCGAGGCGTTGTACCCGGTCTGGTGCTGGACGAGGGCGGCGCCGTGATAGGAGGCGTCTTTCCCGGCGTTTCTCAACCCTGCGCGCTGATCGGGACGGCCGAGAAGGGCATGCTGGACCTGGAGATCTCGCTGGAGGGAAAGGGTGGACATGCTTCCACACCGCCGCCCCACACCCTGGTAGGTCAGCTTGCGCAGGCGGTGACGCGCATAGAGGCCAAACCCTTCAAGTCGCGGCTCACACCGCCGGTGGCAACCATGTTCGACACCCTGGGTCGTCATTCGAGCTTTGTCTACCGGCTCATCTTCGCGAATCTCTGGTGTTTCTCGCCGGTTTTGGATGCCATATGCCGCAAGCAGGGCGGCGAACTCAATGCCATGATGCGCACCACCTGCGCATTCACGATGATGGGTGCCGGCACCGCAACCAACGTGCTTCCGTCTGCCGCAAAGATCACAGCCAACCTGCGTATCATTGGCGGTGAGACAACCGAGAGCGCCATTGCGTACCTGCAGATGCGTGCCGGTGACCCACTGCTCCGGTTCGAGTCCATCTACGGCATGAACCCCTCGCGTATCTCGGTGACCGAGGGTGCAGGTTGGGAGACCTTGAGGACCGCCGTTGCGCAAACCTGGACCAACGCGCTTGTCTCGCCCTACCTGATGTTCGCTTGCAGCGACTCCAGGCACTATGGCCGTATCAGCGACCGCGTATACCGCTTCTCCGCCATGGAGCTGAGCAAGGCGGAGCTGGGTATGATACACGGGCACAATGAGCGCATTCCCTTAAGCACGCTGGCAAAGACCGTGGAGTTCTACATCCGCCTCATGCGCAGCTGCTGAGTGGGGTTTCAGGGTTTGAGAGTGGGGAATGTCCGCTTCATTATAGGAATTCTGTAAAAGTAGTAACAATATAACTTATACAGATGTTTATAATACAACAAGGTATTATTATGTACGGCGGGCTGTAAAGGTGGCTCGCAGTCCTTACCCGAGTTTAAGACGGTGCTATGGATAGAGAGAACAACAAGAATAAGCTTGTTCCAGAAGCTCCCGTGGTAACTGAGAATCTTAAATTGGATGAAGGCTTCATACGAAGCATACTTGATGCTGCGCCATTCAGCGCGCATTTCTGGAACGAGGACCTGCAGATCATCGACTGCAACCAGGAGACCGTGAACCTGTTCAAGATCTCCAACAAGCAGGAGTACCTGGACAGGCTCTTCGACTTCATACCGGAATATCAACCTGATGGGCAACGCTCAGAGGAAGCAGCTGTCAAAAACCTCAAGAAGGTATTCAAAGAAGGTCATCTTTGCGTGGAGTGGATGCACCAGACAAAGGATGGTGAACCCATACCCTCTGAGATGACCCTGGTGCGCGTGAACCGGCGAGACAATTACTACGTGGCGGCATATCTCAGGGATCTGCGCGAACAGAAGCGGATGGCAAGCGATATCGAGCAGCGCGACTCCCTGCTTAATGCGGTCACCAGCGCTACCACACTCTTGCTTCAAGCGCAGTTCGACGAGTTCGAGGATGTCTTATGGCGCAGCATGGGCCTCATGGCCCACGCTGTGGACGCAGACCGGATGCGCCTGTGGAAGAACCATCGGGTGAAGGGGAAGCTGTATTGCAACCAGCTGTATGAGTGGTCAGAGGGCGCTGAGCCCCAGCAGGGCAGCGAGCACACCATTGACGTGCCGTATGAGGAGAACCTGCCCGGATGGGAGGACCTCCTGTCCCACGGGCTCTGCATCAACAGCATGACGCGTGACCTTTCGCAGACAGAGCAGGCACGGCTGATACCCCAGGGCATCCTCTCCCTGCTGATTGTGCCGGTATTCATACGCGATGAGTTCTGGGGCTTTGTAGGATTCAACGACTGTCATCGGGAGCGGCTCTTCACAGATAACGAGGAGTCCATACTGCGATCGGGCAGCCTGCTGATCGCCAATGCGCTCCTGCGCAACGAGATGACCCTGGAGCTCGCCTCGGCCCTGGAGCAGGCGCGGGCAGCCAGTCAGGCCAAGGGCGACTTCCTCTCCAACATGAGCCATGAGATCAGGACGCCTATCAATGCCATTGTGGGCATGACCACCATTGGAAAGACCGCAGCCGGGCTGGAGAAGAAGAACTATGCCTTTGACAAGATCGAGACCGCATCCTCCCATCTGCTGGGTGTGATCAATGACATCTTGGACATGTCCAAGATCGAGGCGAATAAGTTCGACCTGTCCTTTGTGGAGTTCAGTTTTGAGAAGATGCTGCAAAAGACCATCAGCGCCATAGACTTCCGCGTGAACGAGAAGAACCAGAGGCTTTCTGTGTCACTTGACCCACAGATACCAAGCAGGCTGTTCGGTGACGATCAGCGGCTCAGCCAGGTGATAGCGAACCTTCTGTCCAACGCGGTCAAGTTCACCCCAAATGACGGCTCGATCTCACTGAGGGTGTCTCTGATAGACGAGAAGGACGGCATCTGCCGCATACAAACCGAGGTCAAGGACTCGGGTATTGGGGTCAGCCTCGACCAGCAGAAGAGGCTGTTCTCCTCGTTTGAACAGGCGGAAAGCAGCACCTCAAGGAAGTACGGCGGCACCGGGCTGGGGCTTTCCATCTCCAAGCGCATCGTCGAGTTGATGCATGGTGAGATATGGGTTGATTCCGAGCTGGACAAGGGATCGACCTTCACCTTCACCGTACAGTTGGAGTGTGCTCCAGAAGAGGAAGATACTTCAGCTGTACCCACGGATCGTGAGGACACCCACCTGCTTGTTGTTGACGATGACGAGGAGACGCGGGAATACCTTGCCCTGCTCTGCAAGCGGATGGGGCTCAACTGCGATACGGTTGCCAGTGGTAACGAGGCGTTGGCGTTGGTGGATCAGGGCGCCCGCTATGATATCTTCATCGTCGACTGGAAGATGCCCGGGATGGACGGAATCGCATTGTCCAGCAAGCTGGAGGCAGCAGGTGTGCACGCGCCGATCATCATCATGACCTCCTCCTATGACTGGATGGCAATCGAACAGGACGCCAGGGACGTTGGCGTTTCCGGGTTCTTGTCAAAACCCCTCTTTGCCTCCGATCTGTTGGATTGTGTGAACAACCACATTGGCAGTAAGGCCACACAGAAGTCCCGTGACCATGAGACCCATCTGGTGGTCTCCTTCAAAGGACGCCGTGTCCTTTTGGCAGAGGATCTGGAGGTCAACCGGGAGATCGTCCTGGCATTGCTTGAGCCCACAGAGCTTGAGATAGAATGCGCGGTCAACGGGTTGGAGGCAGTACGGCTTTTCGAGGCATCACCTGAGCGCTATGACCTGATACTCATGGATATGCAGATGCCTGAGATGGACGGCCTGACGGCCACCCAGTGCATCAGGGCGTTACGGGTAGCGAGAGCCGGGGAGATCCCCATTGTCGCGATGACTGCGAATGTGTTCAGAGAGGATATCGAAAGATGTATCGCTGCAGGTATGAACGATCATATCGGAAAGCCTGTCGATTATGATGACATGATGAATAAACTAATGCGCTATTTACAGTAATCCATTTTTTTACGACAAAGAGCTTAGACAAATCCAAGTATCCATGGTATAAAACATATAGCTGGTAGCGAGGACAATCTGAACCGTTGCCGCTTTGATGATTCGGATGGGGATGCATAGGGAGGAGTCAACAATGACAACCAGATTACTCTATCTTGGGCACAGCAGCCTGCGCATAACGGCGGCGGATGGCAGGGTCTTATATATCGACCCCTACGCAGGAGAGGGGTATGACAAGCCGGCTGACTTCATCCTCATCACACACCAACATGAAGACCACAACCAGATCGGCCTGGTGACGCAGAAGCCGGATTGCAGGATCATCACCAACGAGGATGCCCTGGCTGGCGGGAAGCACAACACCCTGGATCTTGGGGATATCACGGTTGAGGCTGTTGAAGCCTGCAATGTCAACCATGACCCCAAGGAGTGCGTGGGTTACATCATCACCGTTGACGGGATAAAGCTGTATTGTGCAGGCGACACCTCGAAGACCGAGGCCATGGAATCCTTCGCCCAGAAGGAACTCGACTATGCGCTTCTACCCATAGACGGTTTCTACAATATGGATTTGGAGGAGGCGGTCGTTTGCGCCAACCTCATTGGCGCCAAGAAGGTCATCCCTATACATATGAACCCGGGCGCACTGTTCGACCCTGAGCGCGCAGAGGCCCTTGACGTTGCCAACAAGCTCATTGTCGCTCCTGGGGAGGAGATAGTACTCTGAGAAGCTTGTAGGGGCCAAACGTAGTACTCCCTGTGGGATTGACGCAGAATACTAACACTATTAGACTCTAACGTTGTTAGGTAAACACAGCTTTACTGTCTTACACGGAAATCCAGATTCAACGTAACAACCGTGAGGTGTTGTTCCGCATGCCAGTCAGGCATGTGTGTATTGTGACGGCTTAAGATAGAAGGTGGTGAGGGGTATGAGCTATGAGAGCCTGGCAGTGCAGGGGCTGCTGGAGATGACTGAGCGGTTCGGCTCAAGTCTGATGGCTAAGGTGAACCGATACAACACCGGAGAGTCGTTGGTACTCCAGCAGTTGGTGTTCTCCCATGGCGCCAGTTATCCTTCTGAGTTGCTGGAGAAAGCCGGCACTACTTCTGCGCGCATAGCAGCGATACTGAAAAGCCTGGAGAAGAAAGGGCTTATCGTCCGAGAGATCGACCCTGATGACCGCCGCAAGACCGTAGTGACCATCACGGAGGAGGGGCATCAGCGCGCCATTCACGAGTTCGAGGAGATAGCCGGGAACCTCTGGGAGGTCTTCCACCAGCTCGGCAAGGAGGATACCGAGGAATTCATCCGTATCATTGGGCGTTTCTTCGAGGTGTTTGTATCGATCGATGCTGATTCCAGCAAACCTTTTGCCCCGGTGCGCCCGTTTTTTGGGCAGGACCTTCGTTCTCACAGCGCCTTGATCGTCAAGATGCTTGAGGAGAAGGGCTGCCTTGTCAGCTTTTCCGACAACCCAACCATAAACCAAGAGGAGTCGATGCATGACTAGATTCAGCGTACGCAAACCTTTTACGGTACTTGTTGCTGTTGTGGTGGTCTTTACCCTGGGCTTCGCGAGCCTGAGGGGCATGACTCCTGAATTGCTGCCACACATCGAGCTTCCCTACATCATCACCATTACCTCCTATCCAGGCGCTACTCCTGAAAAGGTCGAGGAGGAAGTGACCAAACCCTTGGAGGCGACGTTCTCCACACTGGATGGATTGAAGAGCATCCGTTCCTCATCACGGGAGAACGTCTCGGTTATCACAATGGAGTTCGTCGACGGAGCAGACCTGGATCGAGCCACTCTGGATATGTTGCAGAAGATCAACCAAGTCAAAGGGCGCTGGGATGACCTGGTGGGAACCCCCACGATGATCAAGATGAACCCCAATATGCTTCCGGTAATGGTTGCAGCAGTGGAGATGAAGGGCTCTGATACTGCCCAGCTCTCGCATTTCATGGACGAAACGCTTGCCAACAAGCTCGAGGGTATCGATGGTGTCGCCAGCCTCTCGGTGAGCGGGCAGCTCCGCGAGCAGGTCAATGTGGTTATCAGGGCAGACAAGATCGAAGAGGTGAACGAGAAGGTAGGCGCAGCGCTGCGCAAGGAATTCGACAAACGGGAGCAGGATCTGAAAAGGACACAAGCAGACCTGGAAGATACCTTGGATGAGTTGAAATACCAGAGTTCGCAGCTGAGCGCCGGTGCAGATGAACTGGCGAACAAGATAGGTGAGGGTTCGACTGAGCTGTCTGAGAAGTGGGCTGAGCTCCTGATAGGGCTGACCGATCAGAAACTACTGCTCATCGACTTGAAGCAGAAGCTGCAGGACCTCATAGAAGAAGAAGAGGCGACCCGCCTGCTCTATGGTGGTATGCTGCCGCCCCCGATCCAAGAGGCGTTCGACAACGCAAAGGCGCTTATCGAAGACGGTATCATCCAGCTGGAAGCCGGCATAGACATGGTTGAGGGCCTGGTGCCAACCTTGGCTGCTGCGCAGGGAACGCTGGACTCTGCATCGATAAACGCCATCTACGGCCTTTCCAATGGCGCAGCACAGCTGGCAGCAGTCCAGGTCCAACTCAACGGGACACTGATCCAGTTGGAGCAGGGGCTTGACCAGTTGGAAACGGCCCGCGATGCAGCTATTGAGAGGGCTGACCTGTCAGGTGCGCTTACCATGACCATGGTATCGACCATCCTCATGGCTCAGAACTTCTCCATGCCTGCCGGCTATGTACATCAGGATGACGTGGACTACCTGGTGCGGGTGGGAGACCAGGTAACCTCACTTGAGGAGCTATCGGATCTGGTGCTCATGGATCCTGGCATCGAAGGCGTCGACCCCATCAGGCTAAGCGATGTCGCTGATGTCTTCATGACAGACAATCTGGATTCGATATATGCGAAGATAAACGGCAATGACGGCATTCTGCTTTCCTTCAGCAAGCAGAGCGAGTACGCCACCACTGAGGTAGCGGATAACATCCTCGCAAAATTCGACGAGCTCTCCAAGCTCTATCCCGGCCTGAAGTTCACACCGCTCATGAACCAGGGTGACTATATCTATATGGTGACCTCAAGCATCACGAGCGATCTGCTCTGGGGCGCGCTATTCGCTGTCATCATCCTGCTTCTGTTCCTGCGTGACCTGCGCCCCACCTTCATCACGCTCTGCGCCATCCCCATCAGCCTGGTATTCGCCCTGGTCGCCATGTATTTCAGCGGGGTGACCATCAACATCATCTCGCTCGCCGGCCTGGCAGTTGCGGTGGGGCGCCTGGTTGATGACAGTGTCGTGGTGATAGAGAACATCTTCCGATTGCGCTCCAAGGGATATTCGCCGATAAAGGCGGCGGTCAACGGAGCCCGCCAGGTGACGGGGGCCATTGTCGCCTCCACGCTGACAACCATCTGCGTCTTCCTCCCCATTGTCTTTGTACAGGGGCTCACGCGGCAGCTCTTCACCGACTTCGCTCTGACCTTTGGTTTCGCCCTGCTCGCCAGTCTGGCCATCGCGCTGTCGCTGGTGCCGGCGATGGCAAGCGGCCTCTTCAAGAAGATGGAGCCAAAGCCTCACCGTTGGTTGGACAGGGCTATCGCGTTCTATGACCGGATACTGGTATGGACGCTACGCTTCAAACCCGTTGTGCTTGTGGTTGCTGTCCTGCTCCTGGCGCTGAGTTTCTGGGCAGTATGGGCGAAGGGCTTTGCCTACATGCCCGAGGGCAACTCTGGACAGCTTATGGTCGATGTGAGAATGCCCAAGGAGGCAACGCAGGAGGAGATGCGCAAGACTGCCGATGATGTCTCGGCGCGCATCCTTGCGGTTGATGGCGTTGAGACGGTGGGGGCCATGGGGAGCGGCAGCTCGGGGGGCGCCGGCCTGATGTCGATGTTCGGCGGCGGGGGCAGTACCAGCGGCACCGCCTCGCTGGAGACCACCACCATCTATGTTCTGCTTGACGAGCGAGCGGATATCAACAAGATCACTGAAGGCATTGAATCCAGCCTGTCCGGAGTGGACGTTGAGTTCGAGATCTCCGGTTCCTCCATGATGAGCGTCTCCATGCTGGGAGGTTCCGGTATCACCATCAACCTATATGGAGATAGCGGCGAGATCCTGGTTGAGGCCTCGCATATCGTGGCAGAGCGATTGGAAGGGGTCGCAGGGATAGCGGAGCTGGACGACGGTTTGGAGAACGCGACTCCCGAACTGCATTTCACTGTCGACCGGGAGAAGGCTGCTGCCCATGGTCTGACCACGGCTCAGGTGTTCTCGCTGGTGAGTGCGGCGCTCAGCGAAAAACGTACTGCCACCGAGGTGCGATGGGACCAGAACAAATACAGTGTGGTGGTTATCAATGAGCGTGTAGGGGACGACACTCTGACCCCCGATTTCATCAAAGACCTGGAAATGACGGTAACCAAGCGCGATGGTAGCACCGAGAAGGTCAAGTTAGGTGAGATCGCCACCTTGAGCGAAACCCAGACCCTGCCAACGGTACAGCGCAAGGACCAGCGCAGGTATCTCTCGATCAACATAAGCATTACCGAGGACAGCAATATCACTCTGGTGACACAGGATGTGGAGCGCGCACTGCAGGGCGCCAAGCTTCCTGTTGGGGTCAGCTACGAGGTGACCGGTGAGAGTTCTACCATCATGGATGCCTTCAGCGAGCTGGGACTCATGCTGGTCTTAGGTCTTCTCCTTGTCTATCTCATCATGGTGGCACAGTTCCAGTCGCTGAAAAGCCCCTTCATCATCATGTTCACCGTACCTTTGGCCTTCACCGGCGGGTTCATAGCCCTGTTGATAGCAAACATGGTGCTCTCGGTCATCTCACTCATAGGCTTTGCCATGCTCATTGGCATCATTGTCAGCAATGCCATCGTCTTGGTGGACTATATCAACCGACTCCGCATGGAAGGTGTCGAGCGGGTTGAGGCGATCCGTGAGGCGGCAGCAACCAGGATGCGTCCCATCCTTATGACGGCGCTGGCGACGATCTTCGCCCTTATCGTCATGGCATTGGGAGTTGGCAATGGTTCAGAGATGATGCAACCACTGGCGGTTGTCTGCATAGGGGGGTTGACGTATGGGACGCTGATGACCCTGTTTGTCATCCCGGTCATCTACGACCTGTTCAGCAAGAAGCCGTTGCGTGTGGTGTCGGCGGATGACCTGGCTGATATCGATGACGACCGTCTGATCGGCACCAGGCGCGATGAGCGTGCGAGTGTCTTCGTCTCGCAGTAGAGGCAAAGGTAGTATCATTGGTGAAGCACGTTTAATACGGCAATGACACGGAAAGCAGGGTGTTGACAAGGTGGGAACAGGGATATTCGCATTACTGAGGTTGCTTGTGCCTCTGCTGATTGTCGGCTTTCTGATCTACTCCTATATGAAAAGATCGCGGTCCCGGGTATCAGGCAGTGGTAAGCGCGAGGGGTGCCAGCATGATTTCAAACTTGTCGACACAAAGACAACCACGTATAGCACAGGATCGAATAAATCCACCTATCACACCTATCGCTGCACCAAATGCGGCTATGAGATACTGAAGGACTCCTAGCTAAAAGGAGAGTTCGAGGCCCACGGGGCAATGGTCTGAGCCGAGCACCTCGGGGTAGATGCTCGCCTGTTCGATGTGGCCCTTGAGGTCATCCGACACCACAAAGTAGTCGATACGCCAACCGGTGTTGTTCGCGCGCGCATTACCTCGGAAGCTCCACCAGGAGTAGGCTCCTTTTGTGTCAGGGTACAAAGAGCGGAAGCTGTCTGTGAAACCGGCGTCAAGTAAGGCTGAGAAATCCGCGCGCTCCTCATCGGAGAAACCTGCGTTTCCGCGATTGGGGCCTGGATTCCTCAAGTCGATCTCGTTGTGTGCCACGTTGAGATCGCCGCAGATGACCACAGGCTTTCGCTCTGCCAGTTGTGAGACAAAAGCAGTGAAGGCCTTGCCCCAGGCCATACGCAGGTCTATGCGTCTGAGTCCGTCCTGGGCGTTGGGGGTGTAGCAGCAGACAAGCCAATAGTCGTTGAACTCCAAGGCGCACAGGCGTCCTTCTGTGTCAAGTATCGAGGGGTCAGGAAGGCCAAGGCCGCCTGCGTCCTTGGGTCCGAGCTCCAGGCTGTGGATGATCTGAAGCGGTTTTTCCAGGGAGAATACCGCGGTGCCGGAGTAACCTTTCTTCTCGGCATAACTCCAGACCTGGTGGTAGCGATGAGGGATCTCCAGGTCGACCTGTCCTTCCTGCAACTTGGTTTCCTGCAGGGCGAAGACGTCGGCGTTGAAAGACTCGAAAGTCTCGTAAAAACCCTTCTTCAGGGCAGCGCGCAAACCGTTAACATTCCAGGAGATGAGCTTCATGGGGTCCTCGATTACCTCGTATGCTTTTTTTGGTGAACACGCCCCTGTAGCACCTGTGGTTCCTACAACCCCCCATGGATTCATAAATGAGCCGTGCTGCCAGTATAGAACATAAGGCTGTGGCATAATGACATTTCTGAAAATTTGTCTGAGAATTATGGAATAAGGGGTTGCAAATCATGCAATCAAATGGTATTAGGGCTGTAAAAAGCCTCACAGAGGCTCCCTGGCTGACGATAATCACGGGACACTATGGCGTTGGCAAGACAAACCTGTCATTGAATATCGCGCGCGATCTTTGTCAGGTGACCTCTCATGTCACCCTGGTCGACCTCGATGTTGTGAACCCTTACTTCCGTTCTACTGACAACAGGGGCGTTCTTGATGCCTATGGCATCAGGGTCCTGGGTCCGGTATACGGGGCCTCAAATCTGGATACCCCCTCACTTTCACCGGGGATAGATGATGCGATAGTGG
>WRHL01000045.1 GCA_009783245.1 Coriobacteriia bacterium | reverse complement strand
TTATCGCATCCTCATTCCAGAACTCCTCCACCAAGTACATCGAGTATATCTCGTACTCCTCGTCAAACAGCTCCAGGAGTATCTCCAGGAACTCATCGGCCAACTCGGCGCTGACGATAAGTTCCCCAACCTGGATGTTATGATCGAAGTTATAGTGCAAAAGCTTGAGGTACCTGAGGTCGTCTATGGAGACGTAGGGATTCTCAACATAGGAACGCCCATCGATCCGGTAGTAGATATTATCCGGGATCGCAACCGAGACAAAATACCCGGAGATATCCGCCCAGTCTATCTGCTCCGCCAGAAACACCGCTCCGGCGGGTACGGCAAGCATGTCACCAGTATTCAGCGGCGGGCTTGCACTCTGTGGGGTGGTCGGCGCAGGGATGTCGTTCAGATCACCAAAAGGATCGCTCTGCAAAGGCCGCCCGGGGGACTCCACGCGGGCATCACTGCTGCACCCGGTAACAACAAGCAGTGCAAAGAGCAGCGCCACAATGCTTATCAGGCAGCGATATCCAGGTGTTCTCATCACGCGTCCCATGGTACTGACCCATCACTGTGGGAATTGGCGCTGGTGCGCCCTATTGTTCAGTATCGCACCGATCAGGATAAGCAAGCTGGCGAAGAAGGCTACGACAAAGGAAATCAGAGGGAGAAGGAAGCTCAGGAACAGGGCTCCCGCATCGAGGAGCGAGTAGGGCAACGAGAAGAAATTGATGATACTCACAGAGGCCCGGAAAACCTGGAACAGTGAGAGCACGGCAGATGCTCCTCCCAGTATACGCAAGAGCTTCGCCATAGAGACCTTGCCAGAGCCGATAAGCGCGAAGATCCCTGTTGCCAGGACAAGGACTGAGACAAGGAATCCAAAGAAGTACCAACCCCAGGGGATAGAGACAGCCGAAACCCCGTATGAAAGCATGATGGAAATGATATTCACGATGCCGCGGAAAGTATTTATCAGCATTATGAGCCCACCGAATACGGCAGCTATGCCACCGATCACGAGGAGAGTACGCCCCTTGTCCATAACAGCCTCCAATATCCGGTAGACACAATCTCGCACACTGTCCCTCCCGCGTCAAGCAAAAGCCGAGACCTGTCATCGAGTTATCAGCTATGCGTCAGGATACTGCCCTGACTTGCGCGGATGCTCGCAATGAGCAGGTCGGTGCGCTATCATGAACAAGGTACGGCAATCACTGCGAGACACAGGTTACGAGGTTTCATCATGGACGAAGCAAGGGTATGTCCCGTATGCGGCGCTGTTGTCACAGAAGATGTACATGAATGCGCCCGCTGTGGTTTCAAGCTCGTTGGCAGGACCGAGGAGATCACCATGCCCGGAGCTGCGGACAGCGGCTCTCTTGGTGTCTGCGGTGAGCAGGGCAGGCTGCGCTTGACTCTGACCAAAGGGCCGCTCAAAGGAGAGGTGTTCTATCTGGTGAGCTTCCCCTTGAGCATCGGACGTGACCCCAGCTGCGATCTCTTCCTCAATAACATGACCGTCTCCAGGCTACATGCAGTGATAGAACGAGAAGGAACACGCATCATCGTCCGCGACCAGGCCTCGCTGAACGGCACCTGGGTCGATGGCAGCATAGTCGATGAGGCGGAGCTTGTGGAGGATACGCTTTTGCAGATAGGCACCTTCTCCATGCGTTTCTCCAGCAAGTAGGCCATCGCCCGCCTGCAACATCGACAACCTGGCCAGCATCCAGGTAAAATACACAAACTGAACCAAACAGAACAAAAGAGTAAGGGAGAAGCATGGGAGTCTCGCAAATCAGCGTATTCGTGGAGAACCAGACGGGCAGGGTCAGCAGGTTGACAGGCATCCTCGAGAAAGCGGAAATCAGCATCCGTGGCTTCTCGCTTGCCGACACGGCGGACTTCGGCATAGCCCGCTTTGTGCTCGACAGGCCCGAACAGGCCCTGGAGGCGCTCAAGGAAGCCGGTTTTCTCGTTAAGACCACGGAGCTGCTCTGCATTGAGCTGCCCGATAAACCCGGGGCGCTTGACCATGTGTTCTCTGTGGTGGCTGAAGCCGGTATCAGTGTGGAGTACGCGTATTCGCTGGTATCGACCTATGTTGCCCTCAAGGTAAGCGATATCAGGCGCGCGGAAGAGATACTCGCTGGCCAGCCGGTCAGGCTTGTCGAACAAGATGAGCTAGGGCACGTTGTTGACGGGACGTGACAAAACGGACCGTCCCCTTTGTCACAGTGACAGAACGTGACAAAACGCCCCGTCCCCTTTGTCACACGGATAGTGGAGAAACCTGTGTCTAACCAAGCAAACCAAACAAACCAAGCAAACCAGACAATACAACCGATCTACGACCCAGCTGTTGAATGCGCTACTCGCGAGGAGATACGCGCAAGGCAGTTGATCCTCATGCAGGAGCAGGTCGCCTGGGCCTATGAGCGGGTACCCTTCTACCGCCAGCAGTTCGACGCCCTGGGCCTTAAGCCACAAGATATCAGGTCCCATGCTGACATCCAACGCATCCCCTTCACGGACAAGACTGCGCTTCGCGACCACTACCCCTATGGGCTGTTTGCCGTGCCACTGACAGAGATAGTCCGTCTTCATGCCTCTACAGGCACCACAGGTAAACCTATTGTGGTGGGTTACACCAAAGAGGACATCGAGCAATGGCGCTATTGCATCATGAGCATGATGCAGATGGCCGGCGTGGTCCCTTCAGACCGCGTGCAGATGGCCTTTGGCTACGGCATGTTCACCGGTGGGTTTGGGCTGCACTATGGGGCAGAGGGTCTTGGTTGCATGATGATTCCCGCCAGCGCCGGCAACACTGAGCGCCACATCATGATGATCGAGGACTACGGCACCACGGTTCTTGTTGCCACCCCCTCCTATGCGATGCATATCTGCGAAGTAGGGGAGCAGCTGGGCTTTGACTGGGCCAAGTCGCAGCTGCGCGTAGGGCTCTTTGGCGGCGAGCCCTGCCCGCCAAAGCTCAAGGCCGCAATAGAGGGCCGTATGCACATAACCTGTACCGATAATTACGGGCTCACCGAGGTCATGGGCCCGGGGGTCTCCGGTGAGTGCCTCTCCTCCCGCGATCAGCAGCACATCATCGAGGATCACTTCTACTGGGAGGTCATCGACCCCGCTACACAAGAGCTGCTGCCCGAGGGCAGCGAAGGCGAGTTGGTGCTCACACCATTGCAGAAGAAGGGCATCCCGGTTCTCCGCTACCGCACCCACGACCTCACCTCCATCACCTGCGAGCCCTGCGCCTGCGGGCGTACCACCGCGCGTATGGCCAAGGTCCGCTCCCGCACTGACGACATGCTGATAATCCGCGGCACCAATGTCTTCCCCAGCCAGGTGGAAGATGTGCTCACCGGTATTCCGGGCGCCAGCCCGCACTACCGTCTGGTGGTGGATAATGAGGCTGGCCTTGACAGGCTCACGTTGCTGTTGGAACTGGAACCGCAGATGTTCTCAGACGCTTTTGTGGAGATGGATGACTTCCGCCACCAGGTTGGTGATAAACTCAGGAACACGCTGCAACTCAGTGTGAAGGTCAAGCTCCTTGAGCCGAACAGCATTGAACGCACCATGGGCAAGTCCAAGCATGTGGAGGATCTGCGCGGATGACAGGGACGGTGAGGGGTTCCCGTCCGCAGGCGCGGAAAAAGGCAAAGTCAAACAAATCGCGCAAGAGGTCTGTCAGTCCAATAAAGCGTGGCATTCGCCTGCTGATTGGCATCGTCCTGCTCCTTCTTGCTGGTCTCTGTGCCTTCGACCTTGCAACAAACGCAGGCCGTATCCACAAGGGTGTCACTATAGAAGGTATAGATGTCGGCGGACTCACCACCCAGGAAGCGGCAGACATCCTTAATAAGCAGTTGCTCCTGCGCGCTCATCAAAACCCCATAGACATATACGCAGATGCGACCCTGGCAGGGCAGGTGACGGCAACGGATGCCCCCATCCTACAGCTTGAGTATGCGTATTCTCTGATCACGGGGCAAGACCCAAACGCAGAGGCGCAGCGGGTTTGGCGCATCACTGCCGACACCTTGAAAGTCACCGTAGACGGGATGGCCCTGGCTGAGCAGGCCTACAGTGTCGGGCGGGGGACCGACTTCATTCCCGGTCGCATCAAGGCGGTCTCCTCAGGGGTCTCCCTTCCAGCTGAGCTCATCATCGACGAGGACAAGCTTGCCAGGCTGGAGCGCCTAATCACCCTTACCTTAGGCGTTCCAACGAGCAATGCGGGTATCGTCTACCAGGAAGGCAGATTTGAACTGGTACCCAGCAAGCCTGGTTATGTGGTTGAGCATGAGGAGTTCACACAAAAGCTGGAGCAGGCCTTCCTCTCCGACAGCATCGGCGAGGCATCGATTATCGTACCGATGTGTGACCAGGCCCCGCTCATCTCTAACGAGGAAGCAAGAGAGCTGCTGTTGCCGATCCTGGGCGCCACCAGCCAACCGGTGGTTTTCATCAACCCCGACCAGGAGACCCAGACATGGGAATTCTCTGCAGAGACCCTGTGCTCATGGATAGGCACCCGCATAGAGAGTACGTCGGATAAGACACCGATCCTGGTCGCACAGGTAGATGCCGCTCTGCTTAAAAAGGACTTGCAGCCTGTTGTCGGCAGCCCCGTCTCAGCGGTAGCGCCTGTCGATCCAAGTTTTTCCGTAGTTGGCGACAAGGTGCTGATCATAGAAGGAGTCGATGGCATCGGCTTTGACTATGACAGGTTGGCAAGCGACCTGAGCCTGGCCCTGTTCAATGGGACAGGGGCGGCGGGAGGCACACGTGCCTTTGTCATACCTGTTGGCAGGGTTGCCCCGGAGCTGAGTGTCGCAGACCTCGAAGCCAGGAATATCACCGAGAAGATCGCTTCCTACACAACGGAATACCCTCCCGATCAAGCCAACCGTGTGAATAATATCCACAAGGTATGCGACATCCTTAATAACACGCTGATCGCTCCAGGCGAGGAATGGTCATTCCATAGGTCGGCTGGGAATTGTACTGCTGACCGCGGCTTCCTTCCGGCAAATGCAATCGATGGAAGCGAATACATCGAAGAAGTGGGCGGCGGCATCTGCCAGGTTGCCTCAACGGTCTATAACGTTGTCCTGGAGTCAGGGTTCCCGGTTCAGGAGCGGGTATGCCATGCACGGTACTCCACCATGTATCCCCTGGGGCGGGACGCCACCATCTCCTATCCCTATCCCGACTTCAAGTTCATAAATGATTCGCAGAACTGGCTACTCCTGAGTTTCACCTACACCTACAATACCGTCACGGTGACCATGTGGGGAATGCATCCGGGTTATACGGTCGACTTCGAGTACGGGGAGATAGTCGCAGGGGAGAAGTTCACAACCAGGGAGATCGAGAACGCAAGCCTTCCCGTGGGGTCAAAAGTGGTGATCCAGGAGGGTATGGATGGCTTCAGCACAACGGTAACGCGTTCTGTGCATGACAGCGACGGCAACCTGCTCAGAAGGACGACCTTCCATTCGACATACTATGCCGCAGCTGAGATCATCGAGGTTGGGCCCAAGGGCCCCGTAAAACCAGGGTAGTGGAATCTGCCCTATCCCTCGTCGTCCTCATCGTCTGCACCGTCCTCTGCGCCGTCCTCTGCGCCGTCTTCCGTATCACCTGATCCGTTCTCATCTGGAGGTGGTATGGTGCCCACCATTTCCAGGGACGGCGGCGCATTGACGCCATAGAAATCGAAGCTGGCGATGGTGCACTTCACATACACAACAGTATCTGGGATCTTGCGACGGTCCTGACCGCGATAGTAATCGTTGAACTCGATGCCGATGAGTTTCCAATAGTAGAAGGCCTCGTCAATGACGGTGTATCCCTGCATATAGCTGTTCCCGAACTCGTCTGTCCCCTTGGCATCGACATAGGAGTTCTCATTCCCCAGTCCCTGAATCAACCGCAGATAGGAAAGCTCGTCGGCAAGCGACTCCGAAGCGAAGTTCACATACTTGATCTGGGCGTATGAGCCCAGGTCGCCATGCGAGACCGAGAACGTCCATGCTCCGTTGAAGTAGTCTTGCAGCTCGTCATAGTTGTAGACACTGTACTCGCTCTCATAGAAACCCTGCAGGGCATCCGTAGAGACCTGCGGTGCAAGACGGATGATCTCGCGTCCCTTAGAACTCCTATCGGGGTTATCCCCAGGCGCTCGATCGGTGATGACCACGTTTAAACCCTGTTCCTCAAACGCAGCATAGATATCTGCGGCGTTCCAGAAGAGGTAGTCCAGCATCTTGGGCATCTGCTCGTCTATGGCCTGTCTTGTCTGGTCAGGCGTCAGTTTGATGACCTGCTCGACAGTCTTCTCCGCTGTCGCCTTCTCATAGACTTGCAGGCCAAAATAGCCTATAAGTCCCAGACCGGCGATAATCACCAGGGCCATCAGGATGACCATGAGTGGGGTGCGCTTGTTATGCCGCTTGCCTCCACCCCGGATACGGTAATTGTTATCATTCAGCCTGGCCTGATGGAAGCTGTCGGTGCTGTCATCCGTCAGCGATCGAGAGGTCTTCCTCATGGTCTTGAAGCTGTCGATATTCTTCTTGCGGTAGTTTTTCGAAGACACGGCAGTCCAACTTTCTATCGCAGGCCCTTCATATTCCTCGAGGCCTTCAGCGGGCTCATCCGTTTTTGGAGGTTTCTCGGTCTTCTTTGCCTTGGGCGGTTTGCTCTTCTTTTCTGTCTTGACTGCTTTCTCGGTGACGATAACAGCGGGCACATCCCTCTCGTCAGCTAGTGGCGAATCCTCAGGGGTATCCTCTACTTCTGCCTCATTGCCCGTAGCTGCTATCACGGGCTCTTCTATCTCAAGCATTCCTTCAGGTATTTCCGGCGCATCGTCAACGCGTACCGGTGCCGCAGGCTCTGCAGCGCTCTTCCGCTTGACGCTCTTCTGGGGTTTCTTGGGTTCTGTGGCTTCTGCAGGCTCTGGGGGTAGGACAATAGCCTGCTCATGCGTATCAGCGATCAAGGGTTCTTCTGGGACTCGTTCATCATCTTCTGGGATACGATCATCATCTGGAAGGGGGGTCTTAACAGGAGGGGCGGGCCTCTTCTTGGGACTTCTTTCCTTTGTGGTTGCGCTTTCTGCGACGGTCTTCTCCTCAGGTGGCTCTGCTGGCGGCGCCTCTTCTTTGGGGGCAGGCTTCTGTGGTGATGACTCCTTCTTTTGCGCAGGTTTCCTCTGTGTGGCAGGTTTCTTCTGCTGGGCAGGCGTCTCCTTGGGGGTAGGCGCTTCTTTTATGGCAGACTTCTTTTGTGCAGCTGGGATTTCTGGCTTTTCGACCTCCTGGGAAGGAGTCTCTGCCTCCACCTTCTCAGGTTCGGGCTCTTTCTTCTTTCTAACTGGCGCTGGCGTTCTTTTTGCAGACACTGCCCGCTCAACCGCCTGCTTTATATCTTCAAGCTCCTCATCGTCCTGCTCGGATCGTTCTTGCTCATACAACAGCTCACGGTCCCTCAGGTGAGCACCGCCCCTGCGGATCGTAGCGTTGTTATCAGGTTGTGCCTCAATCAGTTCGTCGTCGTTCAGGAAGTTGTTCTCTCTTAAAAAGGCATCCAGATCAAAATCGTCCGATAGCGCCTCCCCCGAACCAGCGATCCTCTCATCCATTCCTTTACCTTCTCCGACCGGTTTCTCAGCTGAGACCTACAAGCCTCATTCTACCTTAAAAGCCTGCACAGCGCGTAATGTAAAGGCAAGCGATCAGCAGCAGGCTCAATAGAAGATACACCTTACAAAAAGCACCGAAGGCCTCTGATACAGAAGCCTTCGGTGGCCGAGCCTTAAGCAGGTACAGAGACAGTACAACCTGTCACAGGGTCTTGGGGTCGTAGCTCAGCTCTATCTTCACTATCTTGCCGCTTTCCTTGCTGACCACAACCGTGAGCTCCTCAAACACCTTTCCCCAGGTGTAGTAATCGAACAGCGTGCCAGAGGTATCTGTCTTATCGGGCTCTCCGTAGGTCTTGATGAAATCTCCAATGGAGGAGTCCTCGGATAGTCCTCTGGGGAGTTCCAGGTGAAGCTGTGCGCCGTTGTCGTAGTACTCGATACGTGTGACAAAGCAGTGCTGGGCGGGTTGTTGGGTGTCAGCGAAGTTACGTAGACTGGTACGCAGGACCTGGTTACCCTTACGCATCTCGAAACCAACCGCAAAACCCTTGGCGTTGATCAGAGTATTCTCGTCGCTTACACAGACCCAGCCATGAGCCACCATCTCGCTCACTGGGATGGGCATCTTATAAAGGTCACCGTCGTATTTCACAGTGAAGCTGCTCCAGGTATCTCCCAGGGCGCTGGGCGCCTGATAGCCAGACACCACTCCTGGTGTCTCACCCGAAGGCGTAGCGGCGCTCTTCTCGTTAGCCACCAGATTGCGCATCTTGAGAGCCGAGACCAGGCCTGTCTCCTGATTGATGTCTATCCTGATCTCTGAATAGCCGCCCAGGGAATAGGTGTAGCTCAAATTGATGCTGCCATCATAGATGCTCGACGGCTCGCCATAGCGTGCGAGTACGTCCTCCTTGGGAACACCCAGCGTGATGTTACCCGGCAAGATGAGCTCCGCGCCCTTCTGTGCGTCAAAGGCGTCAAGCTGCACGGTTCCCACTTGGCACTCCGGCAGGGTCTTCACGTCGACATCGGTGTTGACAAAGTCCATATACACTTGGTGCTCGCCTTTCTTCACTACCACTATCACAGTGTACTGGTTGGGATTCAGCTTCTCAGCCGCGTAGTCCACTCCCAGGGTCGTCTGGATCTCCCAGCCATTCGCTGCGAACTCAGAGAACGGCGCCGGCAGGGTATACACCGCGCCGTCCAGCATCAGCGTGAAGCTGTAGGGGTCATCCGATAGTTCGCCTGTCAAGGCAGCACGTGCGGGCTCCGGCTGCGGCTCTGGTTCCGGTTGCGGTTCTGGTTCCGGCGTCTTATCGATCACGGTCTCGATAACAGGTTCCGGCTCGGGCTCTGGTTTTGCCGCCTCCTTCCCGCAGCCCACAAACAGGCTGAGCGGCAAAAGCAGGCAAAGGCCTATACTCAGGGCTTTCAGGGTCTTCTTCATCTTGGGTCCTTTCTCACCATATCCTTCAGGGGCATTTACGCTCTCCCTCTCCACAGTCAGCATCCTTTCTGTGGATCCGTCAGTAACAATACGACCCACAGTTGGGAAATGTCGGCGCAGTCTTTTAACGATAAGACTGGGGCTGGGAGATATGAGAAGGGTTTGCAGGTTGAAAGGGGGACGGTACCAACTGTCCCGTTTTGGAACAAAACGGGACAGTTGGTACCGTCCCCCTTTGTCCCAGTTGGTACCGTCCCCTTTGTCCCAGTTCAGGGGAGGACGGTTGTGCTGGTGAAGGTGTAGGGGGTTTCCTGATAGACGTAGTAGTTCAGCCAGTTTGCGAAGAACTGGTGGGCGTAGGTACGCCAACGGACCTGAGGCGGCCTGGCTGGGTTGTCTTCAGGGTAGTAATTGAGAGGTAGGGCGATCTCCAGGCCTGCAGCGACGTCGCGGCGGTACTCGCGATCCAGCGTGTCGACGTCATATTCAAAATGGCCGGTCACAAAGACCTGTCGGTGCTCTGGCGAGACCGAGATGACAGCTCCTGTCTCAGGCGAACCGGCGAGTACCTTGAGGCCGGCAGGCTCGATATCCTGTGGCAGCACTGTTGTGTAACGGGACTGCGGCATGAAGAAGGGGTCATCAAGGCCTAGTAGAAGGCGGCTGGTCTTATCGTAATGGGTCAGTGGATAGACCCCTGAGAGCTTCTGCTCAAGCCGGCGTTTGCCAATGCCGTAGTAATGGTACAGCGCTGCGTTGACACCCCAACAGATGTAGAGCGAGCAGTATACATGGGTCTTTATCCACTCCAGCAGCTGCGTGAGCTCCTGCCAATAGTCCACATCTTCAAAGGGCAGGGTCTCCACGGGGGCGCCCGTGACGATGATGCCGTCGAAGCGCTCATCGAGGATGGTGCGGGAGTCGCGGTAGAAGGCTTCCATATGACTGGGCGAGGTGTTCTTTGAGACGTGTCCACCCATGGCGATGAGGGTGAGGTGTACCTGCAACGGCGTGTTGGAGAGCAGGCGCAAAAGCTGGGTCTCGGTGGTCAGCTTGGTGGGCATAAGGTTGACGATGGCGATCTCAAGCGGGCGGATGTCCTGCGTGGTGGCGCGCCGTTCAGTCATCAGGAAGACGTTCTCCTGGGCAAGGACATCTATGGCAGGCAGTCCATCGGGGACGTTGACGGGCATGAGGAGCTCCAATCATCAAGAAGGGGCGGGGCGCTGCATAAGCACGTAGTGTAGCACGTCTTAGAGCACGGCTGATAGCAGGTACAAAAGGAGACGGGAGCAACCTTTCTCGGTTGTTCCCGTCTCATGACGCCCGGAGGTGGGAGGAGGATTCTTGTATGTGCAAGACCTTGTCCCTGTGTCGCTCTCTGTCCTGCAGCAATAATAGTAGAACAACTAGCAATTATGAGAAGACCCACTTATCGCGGCGAAAGGGTCTTGACAAACACCCGTTTTGCTATCCAGCGCTCTGCTCCGCTTTGCCTCTTTGAACGCAAGGATCATCCAGATCCTGTTTCTGCTGGTAAACCGGTGTCAACTATGAGCCGTGTCTGGTGCGGTCCAGAGGGGATAACCCGTACACCACTTGTGGAATACTCTTTAAAAGTCTAGAAAATCGTAAGTATTTATAATGTTGACCATTTTGCAAATGTGCTATAATGCATATGAAATTAATAACAAATCAGGCGATCTGATGTAGATAAAGGCAATATTATAAGGGATTTTGCGTCCAAGCCTAGGTGACGTTTTGTCTTTTTAGTGTTTTACCTGTACGGCATGAGCATGGAAGGCTCATGAGAGCTTTAATTAATAGGGGTGATTTCTAATGATTAGTGTAAAAGGAAATGCAAGAGGTCTTGTAAGCATTCTGCTTGCGGTGTTGCTGACCCTGTCGCTTGCACTGACGTTCTCACCGTCAGCGTTAGCGAGCGACAGCTCAACTACCCCAGCGGAATCGATGTTCTCAGAGGAGGGCGATGCTGAAGAGGTAAGCGCCACCGACGAGGTACAAATCGACGACAGCGGAGCTATCGACATTGTCGAGGGCGTCGCAGTAGACGCACTTTCTGACGACAGCGGATCCGATGACTCATTGGATGCTGGCGAAGGTGAAGAAGCTGTCGAGGATGGCACAGAAAGCACGTCATCAGTCGACAGCGACACCGAGGAAGCCATAGAAGGCGAATCTACCAGCTCCACTGTCGATGGGGAAGCGGCTGAGGAGATCGAGCTGGAGACGCTGTCAGAGGACACCGTAACGGGAGATATCCAACTGACAGACTCCCTGTCTGCCGCAAAGATCGAAAGCGACATCCAGAGCGCTCTGAACGACCCATCGATCGGTGGCATCGTCACGGTATCCGGTAGCAAGCTGAATGAGACCGCAACGATCACGCTGAACATCCCTGCTGGCAGCAAGGTGGTATGGGAAGCCGATACAAGAGGGCTCTCACTATCTGTCAGCGGAGGCGGGATCCTTCAGATAGCCGCTGGTGGAAAGATCGAGGTCGCAAACAAGGATGCCATCTCAGTTTCTGGTAATACCGTGACTGTTACCGGTGGTAAGGTCTTGGCAATCGGTAACTATTGCATCGCCATAAACTCCTCCAGTGGTAACGTATCCGTATCCAGCGGCAGGGTCTTTGCAAGCGGGATGTATTCCACCGCGATTGAGATCGGTACCGGCAGTGTGTCGGTATCCGGCGGCGAGATAATAGCCGACGGGGCTGGACTCCATGGCTGTTATGCCATCTATCTTAACCAATCAGGCGTTGTGAAGGTCACCGGTGGCGTTGTTTCTGCACAGAATGCAATAGGCAATATGTTTGCGATTACCCTTTGGGGGGGCGGGCTTGCCGCCTATCTTGAGGGTACCTGCTCTGGCGAGATGTTTGTCATTGGCACAGGCATCATTGTCTCAGTGCCTTCATTCAGTGTGCCTACCTCCTACACCGGTACCAATGAAGGTCTGACCCGTATAGCCGGCAGTGCGCTGTCCACCGTCAAATGGGATGTCTCTGAGGCAGGGTCGGGCCTTATCTTCAACAACGGCGCCTACCAACTGTCCTGGGGCACACCGGTTGTTGAGCCACCGTCTGCCAGTGATAAGCCGGTAAGGCTGAACAGCGCTGGTGGGGCACTCGACGGCAGCCTGTATGAGACTTTGGCAGAAGCGATCGCTGCAGCTGAAGGCGCAGGCCTGACGGTCTATACCCTTGAGGTAATCGGAGGTGTTATTGAGACAGCGAACCTGGACATCAAATCGCATGTGACCATAATCAGCGCAGAGGGCTCGCACAGCGTTAGCCTGCCCAGCAACTCGTACACCGACGGCATCAAGGTAGCTGCCAGCGGCAGCCTGACCCTTGGTGACGGCACTACTGCAAACGTCCTCACATTCAGTGCAAGCGCCTATTTCAGGGCTGGTAGAGTAGATATAAACAACGGTGTCGAGTTCAATAATGGAGTGACCTACAGCGGTGCGACCACCACTGGTTCGATCAGCGGCGGCAGCTTCTACGGCGGCAGCATCAGCAACAGCTCTATTGCCCTCAGCCTTGAGAAAGGAGCCCGTCTCAGCGAGATCAGCGGAGGCGTCTTCACTGGCCTGACGGATGCGATGCACCTGTCTGACTTGGGTACCAGGATCGATCTCATCTCTGGTGGTCAGTTCTATCAGACGCTCAGCACGCAAACGCTCCATGGGCATGCGGTCTTTGTGCAGAACCAGAGTCAGATAGGCGAGATCTCCGGCGGTTACTTCAAGGCTACCCATGCAACTGCGATGACAGTCATCCGCGGAGGCTGGGTCGAGAGGATCAGCGGCGGGGTGTTTGAGGTAACCTATAGGGGCACTATTGCCAATAACGACAGGGTGGCCGCGATTTGGGTCGAAGGCGAGACCACCGTTACGGGCATTGGCGCCATCTCCGGCGGACACTTCATCGGTACCAACTTTGGCGTTCTGCTCATTCAACGCAACACCGCAGCAAAGATCGATACTATCTCCGGCGGCCTGTTCGAAGGTACGGTCGCACTGCAGATCGATTCCTACTGCTCTGTCTCTGAGATCATCGGTGGGACATTCAGGGGAAGCCAGGGAATGCTCAACGTGGGCACCATCGACGTGATTGGTGGCAGCGCAGACTTCCTGGGGAGCTCGTATGGTGTCTATAATTACTACACCAGCGCAAGCAACCATGGGAAGATAGGGGAGATAAGCGGCGGTAGCATCGCTTCAAATGGAGACCATGCCATCTGGAACGGTGGTTTGATCAAGCTGATCTCCGGCGGGACCATCACTTCAGGCCCTGGCGCCTCCAGCAATGGCATCGCGAACCCCGGCATCATCGAGAAGATCTCTGGTGGGACCATCATCGGTTCTTCAAGCGCCATCGACTGCACCTCTGGCATGAACGGTTCCGGGCGTCGCATAGACGTGATCTCCGGTGGGACGTTCTGGGCCAAGAGAGTCAGTACCTTTGTGCTTTCCAACGCCCTGCTGCTTGAACCTGACCTCACTGATGAGGCTAAGGGTTTTGGCCGCTACCAGTCAGCTAGTGGTTCCATCTTCAACAAGGAAGAACTGGTTCAGTATCCAAGCTACCTGCCGCGGCTTATCGACTATCAGATGAGCACGGACACTCTGCCTGTGGCAGGCGTTGCGGGTGTCGAGTTCAGGTACCTTGAGCCAGAGCCGTTGCCTGTCTTCCAGGTGACAGTGGAAGGAAGCTACGCGGCGACAAACGGCGCGGGCGCCTACTTGGCCGGAGAGATCGTCTTCATCGACGCAGGCGATCGCCCTGGTTATGAATTCGACGGTTGGACAACCGAGGATGGCGTACGTTTCACCAATGCCAGCAACTCGATAACAAGCCTCATCATGCCGGATAGCGATATCACTGTGACTGCCACCTGGACGATCATCCCGATCATCCCCCCGGCAACGTATACGGTCATTGTCAATAATAGCTATGCAAAGGCGACAGGTTCCGGTACCTACACTGCTGATTCAACTGTCAGCGTGGACGCTGGATCGCGCGCTGGTTACGACTTTGGCGGCTGGACAGTCAACAAAGGCGGCATCACGCTTGCCAGTACAGCAACAGCATCATTCAGCATGCCTGAAGCAGATGTGACGATAACCGCTGTTTGGACCCTGATCCCAGTTCCGCCTGTTGTGGAGACCTACACAGTCACTTATGCGCCTGGCGATCGCGGTACCTTCTCGACACTGAGCTCGAACGGCCTGGTATATGGCGCCGCTACCCCTGCTGCTCCCGCTGTTACGGGTGAGTCCGGATGGAACTTCATCGGCTGGTCTCCTGTACGTGCGGCAACTGTGACGGGCAATGCGACCTACACGGCGCAGTGGGAAGCAGTGGTTGTGCCTCCTGTAGTCGTCAGCTTCACGGTTACCTTTATCGACCATGACGGCGCTGTCCTCAAGACACAGACAGTCCAAAGGGGAGCCGATGCTTCAGCTCCTGCGGATCCCACCCGCACCGGGTACAGCTTTACCAGCTGGAATCGCAGCTTCACCAACATACAGGCCGATCTTGTGGTAACGGCGGAATACACGCTTATCCCCGTGGAGGAAGAGAGGCCTGTGACCCCTCCCGTGACCCCACCCGTGACCCCACCGGTGAATCCTCCTGTGATTCCTCCAGCAGTGGTCGAACCAGAGGAAGAGCCCACGATTCCTGAGGTCATAGTCGAAACCGAGGAAGAGCCTGCGGCTCCAGAAGAGACAACCGAGCCAGAGGCTAAAACCTCGATCCCCCAAGAGATCACCGAGACCGAGATCAGGATCGTGACTCCTGAAGAGATCATCGAGATCCTGAAAGAGGAAGGCGTCCCTGTCTTCACCATCGGTGGACGTGAGGTCCCGCTCTTCGCCGGCTCGCAGAGTGGTCTGGTCTGGGCGCTGGTCAACCTGCTTCTGAGCATCCTGGGAATCCTGCTTGCTCTCATGTGGGTCATCCGCGCCGTGCTCCACAAGAGGCGCGAAGACGATCAAGAGATCTATGATCCAGAGTACCCGCAGAAGAAGTTCAGGCTGGCGTACCTTGCCCTTGCGATCATCCTTGCCATCCTGGGGATCGTTGTCTTCCTCCTCACCGAGGATATGCGGAACCCCATGGTCATGATCGACTATTGGACCATCGCGAACCTCATCATCGTGGTGGCCGAGATAGTGGTGCTCAAGCTCACCTTCAAGCGTATGAAGGAAGAAGAGGACGAGCAGCCCAGGCGCGTAGTGCGCAAGCAACTCGCCTACCAGGAGGAGAACAGGTAATACCAAAGGGGCGGGAACAACCGGTGTTGGTTGTTCCCGTCCCTCTTATCACAATCAGGTTATCAAATGCTTGTGAAACTGTATAAATAGAAGCACACCAACCACACTGATACTCCCTAACACGAATTGATTCAGCAATCCAACAGATTATGACAAACTACTCTGTAATGATTCCGTTCAGGCTGTAAGGGGTGATGGTTATGGAAGTATAATACAGGAGCTCTGACGTACTACCTATCAATGAATTCCAGTATAAAAGAGCTGTATCGAAGCTGATACCTTGCTATAATCGTGCCTTTATCAATGGGTTTATCGATATCTCCTAGTGTACTCGCTTTACTTAAGTGGTTTTTAGGAAGGGGGCAGCGAGATGAGGTTGATTTCAAAGAAAACTCCCATGGTCTTTGCCATGGTAACGGTGCTGATGGCAGGCATGCTGGTTGTACTTGCAGGATGTAGCAATGATACCAACAGCAACAAAAACGCAGATGCTAAAACAGAAATCAACAGCCCCTACCAGCTTGCATATGTTGGCAGTACCGGATCAAACCCCATGAATAACGCGGGGCTGACCTATGGTTATGAGACCGGGACGCCAGACGGCTACTCTCCTGAGTACAAGATACCTGACCTGATCTACGTCCTCCCGTCAAAAGGCAGGGTCCCCGACGAGGAGGGGGCCTTCATCTACAAGACCGATATCGGCCTTCTGCCCTCTGACGCAAGCCCCGAGGAGGTAGCAAGATGGACAGAGGAGCGCAACGCCAATGAGGCCAGGCGGTTCACAGAGATCGCGTTTGCGCTTTTAGGGATGGACAACCGCCTTAATGATGAGGAAGCCCAGGCCGCCTACGAGGCAGCAAAGCGCTTCACGAGACCGTACTCGTCGCCAGAAAGCGGGGAGTGGGTATACAGCGAAGAGGATGCACAAGGTCTGGCAGACGCCTTGGGCATCGACCTGTCAATACTGCCGCAAAAAGATGCGCTGAGGATCTTTTGTTTCCGGGTCTTTTCAACCATCCAAAACGACTACGCGATAGAGGTACCCATGTACGAGTATGACGGGGTGACCCAGGTTGGCATCTACGCTGTACCAGG
>WRHL01000044.1 GCA_009783245.1 Coriobacteriia bacterium | reverse complement strand
TACACACCGGTGTGCTCGGTACCGTCGCTCTCAAAAATGCTATAGGGAATGCTTGTGGCGGGCTCCCCCTCCGCGACAGGTGTTGATGGCCCGCTTGCTGGTTTGTCGCCAAGAAGGCCGAACACCTTGGTGCCAATAAGTACCGCAACTACGGCAACAACAAGGACGGCTGCCCCGATGATGATGAACAGCATGGTTTTGCTCTTCTTCTTTTCCGGAGTAGACGCTTGCCCGAACGGTTGTTGGTACTGTTGCGGGGAGTTTGGCGCTGCCTGCCGTGGCTGTGTTGCATGCCGCGCTTGAGCTGGCTGGTTGGGCGGTGTCATCTGACTTGGCTGTTGTGCTTTCAGCTCTGGAAGCTCACGTAAGAACGACTGCGTTGAGGTGAATCCTTCGGCTCCTATAGCAGGAGTCTCCTGCTGTATCGCTTGACCACAGTAAACGCAAAATTGCGACTCTTCTTGAATCTGTTTTCCGCAACTGGTGCAGAGCTTACTCATTGTTTATACCTCCTCGGTATGGCGAGATCTTGTCGGTTGTTGCTGAATACCTCGTACAAAACAGTAACATCGTTAAGGATACTGAGCAACAATTGAAACCAAACCGGAACCCTGAGCTCTTGGCACACAGGGTTTCCTCTGGGAGTGCAGCCAGGGGAAAGCCTGCGCCGCCCACCAGAGCCACTACAGGTAGTAATGCATCTGACTAAGTCTCATATTAGCGTTCTCTTCCGCCTTTTGGTAAAATGATTGTTTACAGATTCAATTGCAGTACAAGGACCTTATGCTGACAGTTCTACAAAAACACTATCAGATACAGAACAGGGTGCGCGTGACAGCGTTATTCTTGCTTGCCCTGATACTGGCTATTACCCTGACCCCCCTTGCGCCCACCACCGCATATCCCGTGACCTCCGCAGAGAAACAGGCAGAGGCAGATGAGCTGATGAGGCAGATTGATGCCTTGCAGACCGAGATCAATGATGTCACAAAGCGCCTGGAGGATGCCACGGCAGCCCAGAATAACGCCTTGGCGCTGATGGAGGACGCAAAGCAGCGAGAAGAAGCAGCCGCAGAGCGGACATCAGAGCTTCAGAGGCAGCTTGGTGACCGCGTGGTGGAAGCCTATCGTAATGGCAGCGTCAGCTACCTTGAGGTGATCTTTGGAGCTAAGTCGTTCACGGACTTCCTCATCTCCTGGGACATGATCAACCGCCTGAATGCCTACGATGCCCAGCTCACCAGCGAATCCAAGGAGATGCGCCTTGAGGCAGAGGCCGCACATCAGCTCTATGCTGAGCAGGAGCGCATCGCTGCCGAGAAGAGAAGCGAGATCGAAGAGCTCAAGGCTGAACTGGAGCAGAAGTCCGCAAGCATGGCAGCAGAGCTCGAACGTATGAACGAGGAGATCGCTGAGCTTATCGCAAAGGAAGAGGCCGAGGCCGAGGCAGCTCGCCTGGCAGCGGCAGCGGCGGCAGCGGCGGAAAGCAACGGCTGGCTTGAACCTGAGGTCATCGTGGGTATGGGCGGCTTTGTGCACCCCTGCCCTGGCGCGATGATCTCCTCAAGCTTTGGCTGGCGCTCCTTTGACAACGCCTTCCACAAAGGCATAGACCTGGCTGCCCCCACTGGCACGCCCATTCTTGCCACACAAGGTGGCACGGTCATCATATCCGGTTATGGCGGAGGGGCAGGGAACTGGGTTGTCATCGCACACGGCAATGGCATTGTGACCATGTATATGCATGCGTCCGCGATCTATGTGTCTGTGGGCGAGTCCGTCTATGCCGGGGAAGTGATTGCTGCGGTGGGCAGTACCGGCAATTCAACCGGCCCGCACCTGCATTTCCAGATCGAGATCAACGGCAGCGCCGTCGATCCCTATCCATTCATCTACTGACACTGATTGCAAATGGAACGGGGTCGCAGGTACCCCTGTTGGGGCAGTAATCGCAGTCGCTGGCGATGCTTATGGCGATGTTCTCCCACGCAACCTGCTCAAATCCTACTTTAGGATAGAAACCCTGGGACGAGGTGCAGGCAACCAACCTGAGCTCGCCTACCCTTAGCAGCTCGTGCTCGATGAGCGCGCGTGCCACGCCCTGATGCTGCCAGGAGGCAAAGACGGCAACGGGATAGACGTAGGCAGCATTGGTGGCGGGGCTCTCGTCATCCACTGTCTCGATGTGGATGAAACCCACGGGTACGTCTTCTGAGTTGACTGCGACGGAGCAGTGTTCTGTGGTCTCGATGATGCCCAGACCCCCCTCCTCGCAGATTATCTGCAGGTAGATGAGGTCGCGCTCCTGGGCGGGACGTATGGTGAACAGGTCAGACATCTTACAGTGGGGGGAGGTAGATCTTGTTGCGGCTCTGCGGGATGGCCTTCTTGCTCAGCTCCTGCAGACCGGCAATCACGGTGGGCATCAACTGCACGGGAATCCCCATGAACATGATGTCATCGCTGATGTCGCTGGAGGCCCGGCAGCCATAGCAGCCAAAGGAGATATTGGGCTCGCCGCTGGTGAGGGGGATCAACGTGGTCTCCACGCACTGCGCATTGTAGCCGCTGGCGTGGAAGTCGAAGCGGTGCCCGGTGTAGTAGGAGGCGCTCATGCACAGCCACATCACCTGCTCAGGCTGGGCGAAGACAACCACCAACTGCGGCTCAACCGCAGCCTGGGCAAGCGGGGTTACCACCGTTGCGTCAATGGAGCGCGGTGGCAGATGCGGGCGCTCGCCCACCATGTGTCGGGCTGCCTCCACGGAATCCAGCTTGTGGAAGAGCTTGTAGAGCTCGCCGGAGGCCAGCTTGGGCGGCAGCTCGGTCAGCCCCAGGATGGCGGTGCCGTCTGGGCAGGCGTGGCGGTTGGCCGGCATGAGGAACGACCGGCCGCGGCGCGCAGCCATCAGGCTTTGGCAATAGCGCAGGCGCTCTTGCGGCAGAGGAAGCTTGGGGAAGGGCTCGCCAGCTGGTATAAGCGTGACGGCAACCGGCTCCCAGCGCAGGCCAAGCGCCTGTTTGAGCCCTGCTGCCCAACCGGCGTAGAGCTCGCGCTGTGGGGCGGGCAGAGGCGGGCGCGTGGCCTTGTTCTCAAGCGGGTCGACGCCGCTTTCAGGCGCTATGTGCACAGCCTGCTCGGGACACTGCCCCACGCAGGTCTCACAGCCCCAGCAGAGCTCTGGGTGCGCGATGTGCGGGGTGGAGGGAGATGAAGGGGCGATAGGCGACATCTGCGGTGGTTCTGCAACCGCTGGGGTAGGCCCCGGGTCAAGCCCGGGGTGACAAGTGATGTGCGGGTTGGAGGTGGAGCGCTCTTCAAACACCTCGACCGGGCAGAACGCCACACAGAGCGCACAATTGGTGCAACGCTCCTCATCGATTGTCACGCGGTAGGTGACCTCACTCATCGTCATCCTCGCTATCACTGCTGTTCCAGCGCACTGCGCCCTTCTCGTCAATACGCATACCCCATGGTGGATAGACGCGCCGACCCGCGCAGTCAGTGAGCTGATACGAGCAGAACGGGATCAGTCGACCGTCGGGTAGGGTGACGAGCATGGAGCACTCTTCCATGCGCTCCAGATCCATGGTCAACGCGTCCATGTAGTTCATGATGATAACCGAGAGGCCGCGCCCTGGCGAGAGGCCGCGTTTGGCGACTATGTCACCAAAAACCGAACCTTGTGGCGAGTTGGGATCATAAAGCGCCAGGTACTCCTCGCGGGTGAGGTCGCGGGTCACGGGGACATACGTGTTGTTGAGCTGGTAGGTATGGGTGTAGGTGGACAGGTTTATGTTTGCGGTCTGGTGATTGAGGGTGGTGGCGGGGGTGTGGCCGTGAGCCTGGATCTCGCCCGTAGGCACCAGGAAGGTACCTGTGTCGCAGAGAGGATGGCTACAGCCAAGCGGCCAGATATCATTAGTGCGGATGAGGCCGTGGGTCTGCTCCTCAAGCATGATGATGACGTCGCCCATAGTGAGCGGCTGGGCGCGCTGGGCATCAAAGCGGCCCGAGGTGAAGGCCGGTTGCAAGGCGACCCCTGCGACAACGTCGACGTTGTCCAGTGCGAAGTCCAGCACCGCGCCCAACTCATGGGAGTTAACGCCGCTTATGATGGTCATTGCCAGGACCACCTGCACGCCTGCCTCCCGGCAGTTCTCGATTGCCTTGAGTTTGGCCTCCAGCAGGTCAGCCCCGCGTATCTGACGGTAGGTCTCTGGGCTCAACCCGTCGAACTGCAGGTAGATGCCGGTAAGGCCCGCCTCTACCAGAGCCTTCAGATAGTCCTTGTCATGGGCAATCACCAGGCCGTTGGTGTTGACTTCAATGCCCCAGAAACCACACTGCCGCCCCATGCGGATGATTTGCGGCAGGTCTTTGCGGATGGTGGGCTCGCCGCCGGTCAGCTGCACGCCAGTCTCTGTTCCCGCTGTCTGGGCGATGGTATCAAAGAAGTCAGCCAGGCGCTCCAGGGGGACGTCTTGGCCAGCATCCGGTAGGGCGTCAGTGTCAGTAGTCTCTGAGCTGGCGCTCATAAAGCAGACAGGGCAGCGCAGGTTGCAGCGCTGCGTGACCTCGATCTCAACCAACGTGGGTTTGCGTTGATGGCGCTGGCAGATGCCGCAACCCGTAGGGCAGGGCTTATCAGTAGGATGCAGTGCTGTGGTCTTTGGCAGCGCTTTGGGAAAGGCCAGAGAGGTAATCCAACGATAATGCTCAACATTGGGCCAGACCATGGTCTGCGTGTTGCCATGTACGGGGCAGGTGCGGTCCATCCACACCCTGCCCTGCTCGTCAGAACCTATCTGCGCTGGTAGAACGCGCAGACACTGTGGGCAGAGCGCGCGGGTAGCGTGGAGCAGATTCATTATTGGCGCTTCCTTGCTCTGTGCCGGGGAGCTCCCTAGCCGTCGATGCCTTCCCGGGAATCGCGATCCTCATTGGGCGGCGTGCCTACCTTGATGCCGCGCCAGTCGACCCAAGCCAGGAAGCGCTCGGGCACGTACAGGTCGGGCTGGAACTCATGGCTGTACTTGGCCATGCGCGCCATGGAGGTCGCGTGGGCGAAGTCACCGATGTCATCGATGTCTGCCACCGGCATCATCGAGGCCATGGGGATGCCCTTTTCCTTGGCTTTCTCGATGTATGCGTCTAGGGCTGGGCGCCCGGTCATGTTGTAATACACGCCATCGTGGTTGATGTCGGTGCCGCAGGTCCAACCTATCAGGCTGACGCCCACCTCCTGGCAGGGCGCCTGGATTATGCCGCCGGTCTCGCTTGTCTCAAGGAAGTACTGCAGCCACCTGAAACCGTTGACCAGGTGCTCGCGCGGCAGCAGGGGGATATCGGCGCCAATGCTGAGCACGCTGTCATAGCCCAGGTCGAAGATCTGCTTAAAAGCGTGGTCGAAGTGCTCGTCGAAATTCTCGCCCTCATCGACGATATAGGTGAATTCGCGGGGCCACTGCCCGATATCCTCAAAGGTCTGGCGCATGACATCCGCGTTCTCTGCGGGCGTGGTCGAAATGAAGAAGGCATAGCTGTGTTCATCTGCCTTGGGATTGTTCGCGCGCTCTGTGGCATCCTCTACCTCAAGGTCATGAAGGGCAAGACAGGCGAGTTCAGCAACATCGAACATGCAGCGCCTGTAGATCTCCGCCGCTTCTTCCTGCGAGAAGGGGCCGCCCTTCTCCCGAGTCAATCTGGTCTTCACCAAGCCCGGAACCGGCGGCTTGGAAAACAGGAGTAGCGCGTGCTTTCTCGTGGCCATGTACATACCTCTCTCTGAGCCCCATAAAATACCGTTAGTGGAGACGTCACCGATAAAACAGCAGCCAAAAATCAGGGTGGTTTTAGCTCGCTTTTTTGCCAGTAACAAGTAGCTATTTAGTATAACTGATTGAGCTGGTGAGTTATACAAGATTCCTTCAATTATGCGACAGCATCAGTAGCATAACGATACGTGTGAGGGTGGAGGGAGGTCCGAAGGCAACGCAGTATCAAGCCTTTCATAATAGACCCGTCCGTCTGAGCGAGCTTCAGACAAGGCGCCGAGGACTTTTGGACGAGTAAGCGTACTGAGCGTACGTGCTCGGACAAAAGTCCGAAGGCAACGCAGTATCAAGCCGCTCAGATGGACGGGCGCAGATTGCACGGGATGGCGTTATAGCTCCACGAGCCGATAAGTGGTTCGCAGCCAGCGATGTCAGCGCTGGTGAGCAGGTTTGCGTTTGAGCGCCAAGCACCGGACAGGTGGGGCTCCCCTTGCTCTTCCTCGGGGTACCACCAGCCGTATTCCACGCTGATGACGCCGTCTTTGATCTCCGCGACCTCCGCTTTGAAGCGGGCGCTACCGCGAGCGGTGCTCACCTCCACCCACTGTCCCTCCTCAAGGCCGGCCTGCTCAAGCGTGGCGTTGCTCATCTGCGCCAGGGGCTCGGGGTGCTGTGCCCTGAAGCGTGGGTTGTTGAAGTACGAGGAGGCCCAGTAGGGTTGGACCCTGGCGCCGGTGATCAGGGTGAGGGGATACTGCGGATCCTGCTGAACGGGCGCTGGAACCGGTAGCCTGCCACCGCCTATGCTGTCCAGGTATTCATTGGCCAGCTCGATCTTGCCTGTGGTTGTGGCGAAACCCCGCACTTCCTGCTTGTTGAAGACTGCCGGGACAGCGTAGAGGCCGCGCTCGGTCCATTGCTGCCAGCTCATGCCAGCCGGGGCCAGCGTGCGCTCGATGGCGTCTTTCAGCGTGGCGCCAGGCCAATGCTCCTCTTGCCCCAGGCGCCGCCCCAACTCCCTGAAGAAGTCATAGTCGGCGCGCCGCTCATAGTAGGGCTCCACCGCCGCGGCGCCGCCGTAGCAGAAGTTCGCCACTCCCCCATGCGCCTGGATCAGAGGTCGTTCAAAGGCCCCGGCGCTGGGAAGCACGTAGTCTGCCAGCTGCGCTGTGGGTGTGAGGTAGTACTCCAGCACCACCAGCAGGTCCAAAGCATGTAGGGCCTCATGGATAAGCTTGGTATCAGCGTAAGTGACAAGCGGGTTTGCCGCCATGCAGATGAGCGCGCTCACGCGGTAGGGGTCACCGCTCAGCGCTGCCCGCCATACCAGGTTGGGATGTGCGGAGGTCAGGTAGCGCATGGGCAGGGCCTTGCCAAAACGCCCTGTCAGCTGGCTTGCCCCCTCATAGCCGGGATAGCTCTGCAGCGCTGTGTACCCCAGGTTGAGCTGGCGAGCCCGCTGTTCTGGCGTCAAAGAGGCGCTCATCTCAAGCTCCACCTCTGGGATGAAGTCGCTTCTGCCTTCGATGAGGCAGGCGCCTGCCCGGTCCACGTCGCCGGTGAGCGCCCGCAGGATGGAGAGCGCCCGATGCGTAGGAGCCGAGTTGGGACCCAGCTGGTCTATACCACGCCCAGATAACAGGGCAGTTGGTGAGGGCTCTGAGAAGATATGCGCAGCCTGAGCGATATCCAAAGCAGGAACGCCGCATACCTTCTCGGCGTATTCCAACGTATAGGGCTGGACGTGCGCCACCAGCTCATCAAAGCCGTGGCACCAGCGCTGAACAAAGGCGTGGTCTATGCGATCTGTGGCGATGACCTGCCGGATGAGCGCCAACGCAAGCGTGGCATCCGTGCCCGGGTGGGGCGCCAGGTGTAGCGTGGCGATGCTGGCGGTCTTAGTCCTACGAGGGTCGATGACCACCAGGGGGGTCTTTTGCTTGTCCATGGTCAGCAGCGTACGCCAGAAGAGCAGGTTGTCGCTTTGGGCGGGGTTGGCGCCCCAGAGGAAGACCGCGCCGGTGACGCTGGGGTCGATGTTGACCTCGATGGGCCAACCGTAGGTCAGGCAGTCCATCCAGATGCGGATGTTCCAGCAGATCTGACCGATGCCCATGTTGTTGGGCGTGCCAAAGAGGTTCAAGAAGCGATGCAGGGGCCAGTAACTGGCGTGCGGCCCGCCTATGGCGCTTGCGAGCGTCTGCGGGCCATGCTCTGCAGCCAGCGCCCCCAGGCGGCTGGCGATGTCATCCAAGGCCTGCTCCCAGCTGATGCGCTCCCACTGGCCGCTGCCACGCTCGCCTACCCGGCGCAGGGGATAGTTCACGCGCTCAGGCGCGTCGATCTGCTCAAGGTTCATGCGCCAGCGCTGGCAGCCGTTGGTGATGCGCTCATTGTAGGGATAGCGCGTGGGGTCCGGGGTGAGGTCCACCAGGCGGTCGCCCTCTGCCGTTTCCTCGACCGTAGCCCAGAACCCGCAGAGGTACCCGCAATAATGGCAGTTCGATCTAACAGTGCGTTTTGACATGAAACTCCTGAAGGCAGAAATAGGAACGGCTCTATTATGGCCTTTTCAAAGCCATAATAGTATGACAAGGGGGCGAGCCTATGGCATGGCCTCAAGAGTTTGGCGGGAGGCGGCAAAGACGGCGCCCCAGTCGATGCGGATGCCAAAGAGCAGTTCGAGGTAGTGAAGCGCCGCAACGTCTGCGTCGGGATCCTGGAAGGCGCTTGCGCAGGAGGCGCAGCAAGCCACCAGCTGATGGGCGCCGGTCTCCTTGAACTCAGTGATACGCTCCTCGCACAGACGCTCGCTGTCCTGTGGGTGGCAGATGAACCTGAGTTTGCCAAGGCCGCAGCAGGGACTGTTGCGCCGGTTGCGGGGCATCTCGCGCAGCTCAAGTCCCTCGAACAGCGTGCGCACTGCAGGGGCAAAGACCTGGAGTCGTTTATCTGGACAGGAGTCATGGATGCAGAAGCTGAGCGCTTGTCCATCCGCAACACGCAAGCCCTCCTGCACCAGGACGGTGGTCAGGTCGAGCAGCTCTATCTCAGGGGCGTCCTTGAGGATCTGCAGAAAAGTGAGGTAGCAGTTTGGGCAACCGATGATCAACCGTCTGACACGCTGCTCCTTCAGCCGCGCTACCAGCCGGGCGGTGAAGTCCAAAAAGACCTCATAGCCGCCCGCATAACGCACTATGTTCCCACAGCAGTTGATGCTCAGGCCATCTGACAGCCCACGTTCCTCAAGGAACCGGGCCACGGCCAGCGTAAGCTCCTGCGAGTAGCTTGCCAGCGAGCAACCCGGCCAGAACAGGCTCAGGCCCTGCCCCCTGGTAGGAGCAGCCTCCCCTGCATCCAGCGCGTCACTATAGGCAAAGCCCAGTTCTTCTCGTAAGAGGGAATAGAAGTTCGGCTCAAGGTCCATACGATAAGGACGGGCCACTTCCCTCCTCAAATCCTCCTTGCTCATGACAGGTATCAGTCCCACTTCCACGCGGTGAGGAACTTCTCGTTACCCTTGGGGATGCGCTCCCAGTACCGCTCCTCGCCGGGGATGGGTCGGCGCGCGTCCGAGTAGATGATCATGAAGCGCAGCAACAGGCCCGCTGCCAGGACAAATACCGGCGCTACCAGCTCGGCGCAGATGCCGCCAGCCAGGTAGCAGCCAAACGGGACCAGCAGGCCCAAGAAGATCATGCCAAACCAGAATAGCCCCGCAAAGCTGCCGGAGAGCCACTTGCGGGCCACAGCGCGGGCGGTGACGTTGCCGGCGCCGTACATCATGAGCACGTAGATCCCCAGCACAACCACCTCGGAGATGACCAGCACGGTGTCTATGGTGTGCAGGTTCTCCACGATGAAGGCTGTCAGAGCGCCGCCGTGGGCGAGGTTGAAGCTTGTCGCGGGCCAGAGGCCGGCGGTCACGGCCATGAGCGCTGTTGCCGTTGAAAGGGCTGAGACGGTGAACAGCAGGGGTAGGGCCGGTGTGTTCCAGAAGGGTTTGGACTTCATGCTGGAGAGCAACACGCCGGTGTAGACCACCACGCTGAGCCCAAAGAGCATCATGCAGACGCAGCAGATGTCGCGTAGCCAGATCCAGCTGTAGTAGAAGAGCCCCCATTCTGGCGGCAGGAAGAACAGGAAGTAGACAAAGCCAAAGCCCATGGCCAGGATCAGCAGGCAGGCGCCGTATTTGATGATGGCCGTGCGGGACAGGAACACGCGGAGGAAGACCTTAGGCTGTCCCAGCTCAAAGATGAGCAGGAAGGAGCCTATGCCCAAGGCGGCAACGGCTATGAGCACCGCCAGCGCGAAGACCGAGCCCAGCTGTGGAAGGGGGCCGGTCAGGGCTCCCTCCAGCTCGACACCGCCCCTGAATGCCAGGTCGAAGATGCCGGCGACGGTCAGGGTGCCACCACCCAGGCCGCCCAGGAACAGATACCAGGCGATGGGCCAGAACCAGAAGTGCTTGGTGAGTTTGTTGTTGTTTACGTGGCTCATTTGCGGCCTCCCAAGTCTGAGATGTAGAAGACATGTGGGTCGGTGTTCAGCTCGGGGAAGAGCCGCTCCGTCTTGAGGCTGTTGATGAGCTGGTTGACCTCACTTGCGGGGTCATCCAGGTCGCCGAAGATGCGCGCCTTCTGATGGCAGGTCGCCACACAGTAGGGCTGGTCGCCCTTGCGTACGCGGTCTTTGCAGAAGGTGCACTTGCGGACAAAGCCCTCCTTGTGGTTGACGTCGCGGGCGCCGTAGGGGCAGGAGTTGGCACAGACCTTGCAGCCCATGCACTTGGTCTCATCCACCCAGACAATGCCGTCCTCGTCCTGTTGCGAGGCGATGCAGGGACAGCAGATGGTACAAGGCGGGTTATCGCAGTGCATACAGAGCAGCGGTGTGTAACTCACGTGGACCTGGGGGAAGACCCCCTGTACGCCTTCAGAGACCACCGGGTTGTAGATGATGTCTTGGGGGAGCTCATTCCAGGTGCGGCAAGCCACCGTGCAGCTCTGGCAGCCAATGCAGCGACGCTGGTCGATCACCATTGCGTAGCGGGTCATCTCACTCCCCTCCCTTCTCGCCTGTAGGTTGGTCGGGTTGTTCAGCTGACCCCTCAGCTGACCCCTCAACTGACCCCTCAGCTGACCCCTCAACTGGTGCAGCATCCAGCGGTTGCTTGGTCGCCATGTCGTAGCGCTGGCCGGTGGCTTCATCCACCAGGGTCTCGCTTTCTGGGTCATAGGCGTACTTGGTCTCAAGGTCATAGTACACGTAGGTCTCAGGGTGATAGAGCCAGCCGGATTCCGGGTCATAGGCAAGTCCCAGCTCAAGCTCCCAGGCCAGGCGGGTGTTCACGTCCCAGAAAAGCCCTTCAGGCACTTCAAAGGGGGCGCTGTCGTCATAGGGGACAAGCTCATAGGCCAGCTTCTGCTCAGAGGGCATGACGGTCACACCGGGCTCAGAGGATGAGCCGGGGATCGCCCATTGCGTCTCGACCTCCGTATCGCCCCTGCGCACCCGGTAGACACGGCAGAGCAGGCCACGGTTGGCCCAGCTGCCGCCGATGGGGTCGCAGTGCTCGTCATCCACAGAGGAGAGCACGTTGACATTGGACTCCAGGCAGCCATAGGGCTCATCGCCCGCGGGCCCACGCTCAGGGTACCACCAGCCACGCTGGGCGTAGATGACATTGGGATGCACGCTGGGTTCCACGTTGGCCCGCTGCTTGATACGGCCGCGCCGCGTCTCTATCCAACACCAGTCGCCCTCTTTGATATGCAGCTCCTTGGCTTTCACTGGGTTGATGGTGAAATAGGGGTCGGAGCGCAGGAAGCGCACCGGCGTCATGTTGAAATGCTCCGAGTGATGGTAGGGCATGAAACCGCCACCGGTGGTCAGTACCAGCGGATACTCCTCGGCAACCTCGGGGTCATCCTGCTCGTTCTCAGCAGGGCCTATGTAGGTGGGCAACGAGGGATACCCCAGCCGCTCCAACACGGAGCTCTTGAGTTCCACGCGCCGGGAGGGCGTGGCAAAGCCGTTTGCGCCGTATTTATAGTAATGCAGCGGCGGATAGTAGAACCGGTAGGTCTCCACGAACTCGTCATAGCTGCTGACCGGGAGGCCCAGCTGGTAGATGACGTAGTAGAAGGCCTCTTCCTCATTCTCCCAGGGCCACTGGTCCGGATCCTGCCCGGTAGCCAGGGCCAGATCGCGCCAGAAGGTGTAGTCGGTGTGGCGCTCATACAGCGGTTGGATGGCGCGCTGAGAGGCCATGAGCGAGTCGGTCACCCCGTAGTTGTTGTGCATGATGGGCCGCTCGAGCGCCCCGGCTATGGGCATGACGTAGTCGCTGTACAACCCGGCAGGCGTCATGAAATAGTCGCAGGTTACCAAAAACTCCACCTGCTTGAGCGCCTCAAGCGTCATCTTGGAGTCACCGTAGGAGTTCACAGGATTGGTTGCCGAGACAATCAGGGCGCGTACCTGGTAGGGGTCTCCCGTCAGGATCGCCTTGAAGACGCTTGGGCCGTGCGCCTCGCACATCCACTCAGCGGTGGGCGCCTTGCCCCAGGTCTCCCTGGCGGTGTCAGCGATGAGCTGATAGCCCGGCCAGGCACAGAGCTTGAACTTATCGGAACCTATTTGCTTGGCTTTCTGCTCCTGGGGTAGCCAGTCATTGGCCTCGAGTTCCTCGTCGGTGATGTAGTTCATCGCCGGCCCGGGCATCAGATCGCCGCCAGGACAATCGAGGTTGCCGGTGATGGCGCGCATGATGGCGCGGGCGTGCATGCCGGCCCCACTGGCTTTTCCCAGCTGGTCGGCCGTGCAACCCCATTGGATGTTGCCCGGCTTGTTCTGGGCGTACATGCGGGCAGCCGTACGGATAAGCTCGGGCTCCAGCCAGGTGAGCGGGGCGGCCCACTCCGGGGAATAGGGGGCCATGTGCGTCCACAGCTCCTCAAAACCCACGCACCAGTTGTTGACAAAGTCCTGGTCGTAGAGCTGCTCATACATAATGGTCTGCAGCATGGCCAGCGCCAGCGCCGTGTCGCTGCCTGGGCGCAATGGCAGCCAGAGGTCGGCGTGCGCGGCGGTCTCCGAATAGCGGGGATCCACCAGGATGATCTTCAGTCCGGCTTTCTGCAGGTCATGATAGCCATGCATGCCGGGCATGGTGGAAGCGCCGGGGTTGACGCCCCACAAGAGGAGCACCTTGCTGCCCATGAGGTCGGTCTCAAAGGGACTCCACCCACTGACCGCGGTCTCCACCATGAAGGTGGGGATCCAGCAGAGCAGCGCGTTATGGAAGGAATTGGGGCTGCCGAACATGTTCATGAAGCGCCTGCGCGACCAGTCGTCGGTACGCAGCGTGCCGCCGGCTGTCGCCACGGCCTCCGCACCGCTCTCCTCCCGGATCTGGCCGAGCTTCTCGGCGATCTCTGCAATAGCCTGGTCCCACGGGATCTTCTCCCATTCATTCGCGCCCTTATCACCCTTACGCTTGAGCGGATGGTTGATGCGCGCCGGATGGTGCAAGAACAGCAGGGCGACATTCCCGCGGCAGCAAAGGCCGCCCGTGTTGGTGGGGTGTGTGGGATCGCCCTCTATCTTGAGGACCTTCCCGTCCTTCACATAGGCCAGAACGCCGCAATTCTGATGGCAGAAATAGCAGGCTGACTTCTTGACCTCAACCCCAGGAGCGTGGATGTCAACGGTGTTGTAGGTGTCAGTCACGTTCCCCTTCTTTCTCTTCGCGCCGCCCTACCCACAGGCACGGCTGCCAGGCAACTCGCTCTATCTAAAGGATGATGGTCGCTACGTTCATAGGCGATACTGTGTAGAATACCTGAAACCGCGCAGGCCTGCAGCCTGCAACTGTCCAGTCTTCTCTGACAATCTCATACGTTCGTAATGATTTTTCCTGCGGGCATTATACTCAGAGGATTATGGACAGCCCATCGTGCGCGACTTTGACGTTCTCCTCGCATTCCGCCAGCTTGCGTTCCAGCTCCTCAAGCGTGATAGGCGTATCAAAATGCATGGCAAGATGCGTCAGATAGGTCTGCCGTGGCCCCAACTGCCGCGCCAACGCGATGGCCTCGTCTATGGAATGATGCTTTGAGGGCATCCAGTTCACCCCGCTGAAGGTCGCGTCGATGATCAGCGTATCAAGGTCTTGCAGGCGCTCCATTGTCGCCGCAGCCAGCGGCCCCGTGTCAGGGAAGTACGCAGTACGAGAAGGACGGGCGCTTTGGGAGCTTGCAACCTGCCCACTTTCGATGAGGAAGCCAAAGCTGTCCTCACAGTGGGCGGCAGGCAGAGCCGTATAACTGACCCCGTCAAAGCACACTGTCTCGAAAGCCTTCAGAGGGTGGAGCTCCAGCGTGTCCACCATGAAGCCATATTGCTGGTTTATGGTGGCAAGCGTGCGAGCGCCAGAATAGACCGGCAACGGGGACCTTGTCCTGATCCGCACATAGAATTCCAGCTGAGGCAGGCCACCCAGATGGTCGAAATGCTCGTGCGTGAACAACGCCTGGTCGATCCCGTCGACCTGCTCACGGATCAACTGGGTACGCAGTTCCGGCGGTGCGTCGATCAGCGTACGCTGCTCGCCGCTGATCAGGATGCCTGAGCAGGCCCTGGCCGCCCGTGGCTCAACAAGCGCCTCATCACAGGCCTTACATCCGCAATAGAAACTGGGCACCCCACAGGAGGCCCCTGTCCCCAGAAAAGTCAGCTTATGTCCGCGCGCAACCATGGAGACAGTCTAGCAGGAAAGTGGGACAGTGGTGATGTGTGACATCTCATGACAAAGGGGACGGTCCCTTTTGTCATACAACCCGTGGGGCTAGGCCCCGGGTCAAGCCCGGGGTGACAGAGGAAGATGTGTCCGAGGTAACAGACGTCAAGCCCGGGGTGACAATATAGTGTGACAGGGATGACAATATGACAAAAGGGACCGTCCCCTTTGTCATGCGCCCCGTCCCCTTTGCAACATCCTCGCTCTTCAGATTGGAAATCCGCTGCTCGTAAATGAAGCAACCAGCGATATTGACATTCAATCTTTGCCTTCATATGCTTGCAGCCTGGAGAGGTATATAGATTGAGGAGGGGATGCTTATCAAAGACAGATATGGGTACAAGGAAGAGTTGATCATTCCGTTCCTGAAACAAAGCGTAAGAAGAATCAAGAGATGGTAGTTCATTAGACCCAGAAAAAGGAAAGCTGACTACTGAATGAAGGTGTTGACCTATGTGTGTACATGCAGACGGTTCAAAGGACTATAAGATATGCCCCGTATGTGGTGCAAAATGTCCTGCAATCGCAAAGAAATGCCTTAAATGCAAAACCGTGTTTTCATCAGACGAGCAAAAGAATGTAGGCGATGCAAATGTTCAAGAGGGAAGTAAATAATGATGTGTATCGCGATGAATGGCAATGGCAGGAAGGCGAATACACAGTAACACGTACGACTCACTGGAGCGGCCCCGGCTGTCATGAGGGTTGCGGTGTGCTCATTTACACCAAGGACGGCAAATACGTCACAACCGAAGGTGACCCGAAGAATCCCTACAACAGAGGCCGTCTCTGTATGAGATGCCTGAACAACAAAGAAGCGATCGAACACCCTGATCGTGTCCTCTATCCGATGCAACGAGTAGGAGAACGCGGTAGCAATCAATGGAAACGCATCTCCTGGGATGAGGCAACCGATATCATCAAGGAGAAGAGCGAGTACTATACAAAGAAATATGGCGCTAAATCCATCCTGGTCTGTGGGGGCACTGGCCGTAATGGGTTTTGGCAGAAGACGGTATTCGCTTCCAATGTCTTCAAGACACCGCTCAACACCTCAGCGTTCTCCACGGGATTCTCCTGTTATCTGCCTCGTGTCACCGTCATGAACCTCACCTGTGGAGATGCTGTCTTGGCTGACTGCGCTCAGCTATACGAGGAGGGATTCGACCATCCTGAATGGCGCCCACCTGAGTATATGATCGTCTGGGGGAACAACCCCGTTGTCACCAACGCTGACGGTTTCTATGGGCATTGGGTTGTCGACTTGATGAAGCAGGGCACACGCCTTATCACCATCGATCCCAATCTCACCTGGCTGGCAGCAAAGTCCGACTACTGGCTGCAACTGCGCCCGGGTACCGATGGCGCGCTGGCGCTGGCCATGCTGAACGTCATTATCAACGAAGACCTCTATGATCATGATTTTGTTGAGAATTGGACGTATGGTTTTGAACAATTGGCAGAAAGGGTCCAAGAGTACCCTCCCGAGAAAGTGGCCAAGATCTGTCAGATCTCCGAAGAGATAATCATCGAGTCAGCACGTGCCTTCGCCAAGGTAGATGTTGCCTCGATCCACTGGGGGCTGGCGTTGGACCAACAAAAATATGGCGTCCCAGCAGCCCATGCGATTATGTGCCTTTGGATCATCACAGGAAATATGGATGTTCCCGGTGGCAACATCCTTACGCATGGCGCTCGCTTCCAAGCCGAGTGCGCGGCATTCTTCAGTAAGAGGGCTCCGAAAAAGGACGAGGTCCATCCGGTCCTTGGTTATGGCGCTTTCCCCTTCTTACGAGAAGTAGGCAGCCCACCTAGTCCTGACATTGTCATCCAGGTTGTCGAGCAGAACCTGCCAGGCGCCGGTTCCCCTGTAGATTACCCCTTTGAAGTGAAGATGGGCTTCTTCACCAACACCAATACCTTTGTCTGTATGACAGCAGACTCAAGGCGGGCTTTCGATGCTCTTGATACACTGGAATTCGTAGTGGTCGCAGATTTCTATATAACACCTACCGTCGCTGCTTTTGCTGATATCATCCTGCCCTTGGCAATGAGCTGCGAACGAGATGGTATGCGTTCCTGGTGGGCGCCACTACGTACCATCAGCAAGGTTGTTGATCCTCCTGGCGAATGTAAGAGCGATGATGAGATGTACCTCACCCTGGGTAAGAAGATCTCCCCTGAGCTCTTCCCCTGGGAGAATGCCCGGGAAGTCATGGATTCCATCCTGGAAGCCAGGTCAGAAGACCAGTTCCACATCACCTTCGATGAGTTGGAGAAGAAGGTCTATGCCTACGAAGGCTTCGAATATCGCAAACATGAAAAAGGATTGGCGAGATTCGATGGGGAGATGGGCTTCAATACCGCCACAGGGCTCGCAGAGCTGTACATCACCCTCTTTGAGTATGTCGGCCTTGACCCATTGCCTTACTATGAAGAGCCCACAGAGAGCCCTGTCTCTACTCCTGAGCTCGCTGAAGAGTATCCCTTTGTCTTGACAACGGGACGCCGCTGCTACGAGTTCTTCCACAGCGAGCACCGGAACCAACCAACCATGCGTGAGTTCCATCCGGATCCAATCGTGGAGCTGAATGACGAGGATGCTGCTGAGCTTGGTTTGCGCAATGGCGACTGGGCGTGGATCGAGAACATCCATGGTAAGTGCAAGCAGAAAGTGTCCGTACTCCAAGGCATGAAAAAAGGTGTTGTGAGTACCGAGCATGGCT
>WRHL01000043.1 GCA_009783245.1 Coriobacteriia bacterium | reverse complement strand
CAAAAGGTTGAGTTTGCGGTGGCGGGCAAGCACGCTGTCGACATCGTTGTGCTGCATACCCAACGTGAGCTTGCCGTTAGGCCAGACAACCGCCCCATCCCGCGTGGCGAAACGTAGGCCTATGGTATCGCGGAGGTGGAACTTCAGGGCCTCACTGACCGATTCAGCAAGATAGATATCGCCGAGAAGGGCTTTGATGGCATTCTGGTCGGCAGTCGAGAACTCCAACAAGTCGATCAGCCGCTCACCGCGAGGCGATTTCTCCACCTGCGACAAGGTGACATCCAGAGGAACCAGGGATATCTCCCCAGGCTCGCTGCCGCTGAGTAACCGGTCTGCTATCTTGCCTGCCGCCTTGCCATCCTCCACAAGAAGGCCAAAGAGGTCTGCACCAAGCAGACGCTCGACCAGCGCTTCAACCTCTTCTGTCTGCATACCAAAGGGCAGCTTGACTGCTCCTTTGACCTTTACAGTGTCTGCGAGCCTTCCTACAATCCCGTTAAGCTCTTCCCGGTGAGTGTTTATCCAGTTCAGCGCCGGAGAAGCAGTATCAAATGCCCGGTCGACCTCCTCAATGGCGCGCATCTCCGCTTGGATCGCCGTCAGGACCTCGCGACTCTGGTCGCGCTTCTGTCGCCTGTCATCCAGCAAGCGCACGCGCTTATCGATATCGGCCTTGGCGAGCTTGGACTCAGCACGTTCTTTGGCAAGCTGTGTCTCCAGGGCGTCGAACTTCGCCCGACGCTCAGCCAATACCCCCTGCGTACCGATGAATTCAGTGTCGATCTGCTCGTGGCTCTCCCTGAGCAGGGACTCCTCCACATCCAATGAGCTGAGCGACTCGGATGCCTTGGCAAAATTGATCCGCGCGGTGTCAAGTGCAGTCTGATGGTTGCGAAGGGCCGTGATGGCGCGGTCGCGCTCCTCTTCGGCACGGTTCTTATTCTTGAAGACAAGCTCAGAGTCGCGGCTCAGGTCATTGAGCTGCGCATAGAGCCCCTTCACCTTACCCTGCCCCTCGCCAAGCCGTTCGCTGACCTCTTCGAACTCCACCGTCGCAGCCTTGTAACGAGTCTGGGAGTTATAGATGGACGCACGCAGGTCAGAGAGGCGCGAGACCATGTTGCGGCCCTTTTCCTCAAGCACCAGCATTCCTGCGTCAAGCCTCTGGATGATGGATTGGCAACGTATCCGTTGCTCGTTGAGGTCTCCGGTGAACAGGCCTTTCTCCTCCAGGGCAAGCTGACGTTTGCTGAGTTCTGCTTCTCGTTCGGCTAAGCGGAAACGTACGAACTCGACCTCGGCATCTATCTCTTTCTCCTTGTGATCCAGGAGGTTCCACTCAACCTGCAGGCTACGCAGGTCATCCACCGCTAGGGCCAGATCAAGCGCCACCAACTCGTCGGTGAGCTTCTTATGCTGCTGTGCACGTGCCGCCTGGCGCTCCAGAGGCCTGAGCTGGGATTCTATGATGCGGATGATGTCGTTGACCCGTTCAAGCGAGGCGTCCATGGCGACAAGCTTGCGTGATGCCCGCTCCTTGCGCTTCTTGTGTTTGAGGATACCCGCCGCCTCTTCTACCAGCACCCGCCTGTCGACAGGCTTGGATTCCAGCACGGCGGTCAGATTCCCTTGACCGATGATGGCATTCGCTCCCTGGCTGATACCCGTGTCAAACAGAACATCGATGATATCCAAGCGTCTGCAGGGTGAGCCGTTGATGAAGTATTCGCTTTCCCCGTTACGGAACATCCTGCGCATAAGGGAGACCTGGTTGAACTCAATGGGTAGCGTGCCGTCGGTATTGTCCAAGATCAGCTCGACCTCAGCGACTCCCACCGCCTGCCGCGCTGATGAGCCCGAGAAGATCAACTCCTCCATGGCCTGAACGCGCAGATTACTCACCTTCTGCTCGCCCAGTACCCAGAGCACTGCCTCGGAGACGTTCGACTTCCCTGAGCCGTTTGGTCCCACGATAACCGAGACACCTGGCTCGAAATGTATTACCGAACGATCGGCAAAGGACTTGAAGCCCTTGATCGTCAGCGACTTAAGATACACGGGTTTCCCCCATTCGCCTTCCACTACATCGAAAGTTACAGAGTATCCTCTTCATCCTCATATTCTAGTGTATTGCAGGTTACCCGCGTATGCTTAATCAGGCTTTTTCTTCCTACCTGCGTTTCTCATGTTCTGAAGTGCCTGAGTGGCGGCCTCAGCTTCAGCCTCTTTCTTGGTGTAGCCGACACCTGTGCCGATCACTGAACCATCGGAGAGCACTGAGCAGGTGAAGATACGTGCATGGGGAGGGCCCGAGGCATCATCGAGTTGATACGTTGGTGTGATGTGCTCAACCTGCAGGATCTCCTGGAGGATAGACTTGGGATTATCTATTTCCATTGAGACGCCATTGGTGATCTGATCTCCAAGCGCTTTGATGACCCACTCCCTTGCCGCCTCGATACTACCGTCTAACGCTATCGCAGCTGTCAGGGCCTCAAAGACATTCTCCAAAGCGGATGCAAGGCCACGCTTGCCGGTACCTCGCTCGGATGAGCCAAAGATGATGATGTCTGCAAAACCCAACTCCTCCGCGCATTTCGAGAGCATGCCACCCGAAACCAGGTTGACCTTCATGCGGGTCAGACCACCCTCGTCGAAGTCGGGGAAGTACTGGAAGACCTCAAATGCCACAAAGGCGCCGAGCAACGAGTCGCCCAGGAACTCCAGACGTTCGTAGGAGTTGTGGATGGGGTCATCCTCAGCAGCTGAGGGGTGGGTCAATGCCTGTACCAACAGGCTCTTATCATTGAAGGTATAGCCGATCCGTTCCTCAGCCTGGGCGATCTGCTCCTGCATGTCCTCGTATATCTGCCCCATGTCTCCCTACCTTTTCCTATCTCCCCGTTTCTATTGCCACTGTCTCAGAGATAAGTTCAGGAAGCCGCTCGCGTATGCATTGCGCCGTTACGGCGATGCCGTTTGCGACAGCCCTGGCGTTCGATGAACCGTGCCCGATGATACAGCTTCCCTTCAGGCCCAAAAGCGGTGCGCCGCCCACCTCATCAGCGCTGAGGCTCTTCTTCAGTTCTTTGAGCCCCGGCATGATGACCCCAGCGGCCAGTTTGCGCGGCAGGGAGGCGGTCAATACAAGCTTCAACTGGTCAAACAGCACAGCAGCCGTTCCTTCAATGGTCTTCAGCGCGACATTGCCGGTGAAGCCATCGGTGACTACCACATCGAATCGCCCCTGCAGGATATCTGTACCTTCTGCATTGCCGCAAAAACCAGGCGCTTGCTCCTTGAGTAGCTGATAGGCCTCCTGCGCCAACAGTGAGCCCTTTGTCTCCTCCTCGCCAATGTTGAGCAAGCCGATCCTTGGCTGTTCTACCTTCATGACATGCCTGGCATACACTGCCGCCATCTGGGCGAATTGCAGGAGATACTCGGGTTTGGCATCTGCATTCGCACCGATGTCCGTGAGGATCACCGGGCACACCGGTGAGGGTAGGATGCTTGCGATAGCAGGCCTTGTTATCCCTTTGATGCGGCCGATGTACAGTGTAGCCGCCGCCATGCAGGCCCCTGTCGAGCCAGCGGAGAAGAAGCCTCCTGCCCGCTCTTCCTTCACCAGTCGGCAACCCACCACAATAGACGAGTCCTTCTTCTGACGTACCGCCTCAGCCGGGTGTTCCTCCATGCCGATGACCTCACTGGTTGCGACAGCGATAGCCCTGCCAACGTGTGCAGCGGCAAAGGGCTCCACGTAATCCGCCTGACCGGTCAAGATGACCGATAGGTCCTTGTCTGCGGCCAATGCCAACTCCAGCCCTTCCAACACAACCTGGGGAGCCGCATCTCCGCCCATCACGTCAACTGCTACAGTAACCGGTTTTTCCATCTTGAGTCCTTAACATGACAAAGGAGCACCCTCTGGGCGCTCCTTTCGCTGTTATCCCGCTCTGCCATGCACTTTATTCAGTGACGATAACCTCGCGGCCCTTATAAGAGCCACAGTTCGGGCACACAAAATGCGGGAGCTTCGCCTCACCGCACTGCGGGCAGATCGAGCGCGGCTTATCCGCGATCTTCAGGTTCGCACTTCTGCGTGCATGGGTAACGGCGCGGCCGGTTTTACGCTTAGGGACTGCCATTTCATTTCCTTTCCGTACAAATCACCCTATGGTGAGAGCAGGTTCAAAAGCCAAACCGCTATTCTACCAGAAACCCTGGGCTTGTGTTAGGAAAACATGACGTTTTACGAGGTTTTCTGCACGATGTAGAGGTCGATGAGGTCGAGCATCTCCTGGATGGAGTGGACGCCGAGCTTTTGGTAGATGTTGGCGATATGTGACTTCGCGGTGTGTAGGGAGATGACCAGCTGTCCCTGAATGTACTCGGCGTTACGACCTCGCGCAAGCAGAAGGAAAACCTCTGACTCGCGAGGTGACAGCTGATAGGCCTGGGCGATCCCAGTACAGGCCTGGCGCCAAGAGGAATCGCTCTGCGTCATACCATCCACCCCGTACTTGCCGTGCCCGGCCACCAGTAAGGGCAGTTCGTCGCAGGTCAGGTCAAGCAGCAGCATCACCAGGATAATGAGATGCCACGCGAGCAGGGCCTTAAGGCCAAGGCTGCCCGTGGTCTTCCTTCTCCTTGTCACCAGTACGTCTAAAGGCTTCATACCATGCGAGTCTACTGGTTGAAAGACGCGCTGTCCTGACCTGATTCGGGTGAAATCGAGAGATGAATATCATAGGCAATACTCAGGAGCGAGGATGGGCCTGATCGTGCACGCTCTTGAGATGGCTTACCGAGAGATGCGTGTAGATCTGCGTTGTGCTCAGGTTCCTGTGGCCAAGCAGCTCCTGTACAGAACGCAGGTCGGCGCCGTTCTCCAACAGATCAGTGGCAAAGGAGTGTCGCAGGTCATGGGGGGAGAAGGAGGGGTCAAGGCCCGCAAGGCTCAGGCTTTGTTTGAACATCTTGCGTATAGCGTCAGCGCCCATCGCTCGACCCCTGGTAGAGAGGAAGAGGCTGTCACAGGGGCTTTTCCCGTTTTGCGCGAGCTGGGGTCTGGCAATGGTGAGGTACTCGTGCAGGATGCGCATTACCAGTCGATGTAAAGGAACGATGCGTTGCTTGGAGCCCTTTCCCATAAGGGTGACCTGCGTCTGGGCGAAGTCCAGAGAACCGAGTGTCAGCCCGGCGACCTCTGAGATGCGGGCGCCACTCGCGTAGAACAACTCGATTATCGCCTGGTTCCTCAGACCTGCCGGTGTGGTCAAGTCGTTGACACTTAAAAGGCGCTCGATATCCTCGGTAACAATGGTCGCAGGCAGGTGACGGGGCTGCTTGGGGCCGGAAACCACACTGAGTGGGTCTTCGGAAAGCTCACCGGTCTCAACCAGCCAGGCGTAGAAGGTCTTGATGGCTGAGAGCCGTCGATTGATGGTAGTGCGGTTGTAGCGGCTCTGATCCATCTCTGCCAGATAATGACGGGCTGCCCTGTGGTCAAAGGAGAGTAGGTCAAGCTGTTCGCGCTCAAGCCAGCGACTGAGATCGTCAAGGTCACTGCCATAGGCCCTGATGGTATGCACGGAGAGGTTGCGCTCAACGCGCAGCATGGTCAGAAAGGAGTCTATCAGCGCCTGTTTGTTGTTCATGTCCCCTATGGTAACAAAAAGTCCCGATCATACTCGGGGAGAAAACCCAGGAAACCGTGTGTCTTCCTGAACTCCCTGATGGCAGCCTCAGAGCGCAGTGAGTATGCCTGGTAGCGCTCCTGCTTTCGTTTATACGGATGAGGCAACGGTTCGATTATGCCGAGATTCACGTGCATAGGCTGATAGTCGGTTACCGAATCATCTGTCGCATAGGCAAAGAGCGACCCCGCAGCCGTTGTCGCGGGGAGTATGACCGCCTCTCTTCCCTGAAGTTGGGCATAACAGTTCAGAGCAGCCAGAAGGCCGCTTGCAAAAGCCTCGGTATAACCCTCGGTGCCGGTGATCTGACCGGCGAAGCGGATATGCGGATGCGTCTTGAGGGCAAAACCCCTGTCCAGGATCCGGGGGGAGTCTACAAAGGTATTGCGATGCATGACACCGTAGCGGGAGAAGACCGCGTGTTCAAGGCCGGGGATAAGCCTGAATACCCGTTCCTGTTCGCTGAAGAGCAGGTTGGTTTGGAACCCCACCAGGTTATAGGCTGTTGCCTGCCGGTTCTCGGGACGCAGCTGTACCACAGCCCAGGGCCTGTGTCCGGTGGCGGGGTTGGTAAGGCCCACGGGCTTGAGCGCGCCAAAGCGGAGCGTGTCGCTCCCCTTGCGCACAACCTCCTCTACCGGTTGACAGGCCGAGAAGAGCTCACGCGTCTCGAACTTCTTGGGAATGACCCGCTTCGCAGCGGCGAGCTCTTCGACAAACAAGTCATACTCTTCCCGTGTCAATGCCGCGTTGAGATAGTCGGCCTCGCCTTTTCCGTACCGTGACTGCAGGAAGAGCTTATCCGTATCGAGTGACTCAGCCTCGACTATAGGAGCGGCAGCATCAAAGAAACTCAGGCTTTCGCAGCCCAACAGTTCTACCAAGGCCTGCTCGAAGCGAGGAGAGGTCAAGGGACCCGTAGCGATGATACAGGGATTGTTCACCTCCAACAGGCAGGCAAGGTCTGCCTCTTTGCGGACTATCTCAACATTCGGGTGATCAGCGAGGCTTGTGGTCACCAGTTGGCTGAATGCCTCGCGATCGACCGCAAGCGCACCACCCGCGGCGACCCTGGTCTCAAGAGCGCAGCGAAGCAGCTGAGAGGCCAGCACGGCAAGCTCAGACTTAAGCATGCCAGCGGCAGTGTTGCGGGTAAGGCTCTTGAGCGAGTTCGAGCAGACCAGCTCAGCCAGGCTATCACTTCTGTGCACGGGGGTCTGCTGGACAGGGCGCATCTCATACAGACGCACGGTGACACCTCGCTCGGCAAGCTGCCAGGCAGCTTCCGAGCCAGCCAATCCGCCACCTACTATGGTAACGTCAGCGCCCATGCAGGGCTCACCCTTCCTCCTCAGACAGAGGTAGCCGCGTAGCGGCCATCCCTCAGTCTTTCGACCAATCCCGCAAGTTCCATTGTTGAAAGATAGCGTACCACCTCTATGATGTCATCGCCACAGACCCCGCATAGCGCTTCCGCCCTCAGGGGCTCCTGGATCAGAGCAGCGAGTACCCTGCCCTGTGTACCTCTCGCAAGGTCACGGTCCTTCACTGCTTGCTCTGCCTGCGCGTCGCCTGTGTGGTCCCTGAGGGCCACCGCTACCTCCGGCACACCGAAGAGCTGCATCAGGGCATCCTCAAAACTCTCGTCATCGATAACTGGGATGGCGCCTTGCGCAATGAGGAAGTTGGCGCCCTTCGACTCCTTTGCATAGATCGAACCAGGTACGGCCATGACCTCTTTTCCCTGCGCAAGGGTCGCATCTGCTGTGGAGAAGGTCCCGCTGGGCAACCCAGCCTCAACTATCAAGGTAGCCTGGGCTAAGGCAGCGATGATGCGGTTGCGCTTCCTGAAGCCCCATTTTGTGGGCGGAGCCCCCCATGGCGCTTCGGACACAAGCGCACCGCCTTCATTCAGCACCTGGGAATAGAGTTGCTGTGCCTTCTGTGGGTAGACCACATCGGCTCCACAGCCTAGAACCACTATGGTCCTGCCCCCTATCTCCAAGGCTCCCTGATGTGCCGCCTGGTCGCAGCCTACGGCTCCGCCAGATATAACGGTGATCCCACGCAGGGCAGCGATCCTTGCGAAATGCTTCGCACAACGCAGCCCATAGGGGGTTGCCTTACGCGCACCGACTATAGCCAATGAGGGCGCTGCGAGGCCTCCCAGCGAACCGATGACATGGATCCGAGAAGCAGGCTCTTCGATGTAGTGGAGCATCTCGGGGAAAAGCGGGTCACCTGCTTCCAGCTCAAGATGAGGCGCCCTGGTGGTCAGCTGCTCTATCATTTTTCAGCCGCCTCCCTGTCATTCTTGCGGAAGCTCACCGCTTCCAGCAGATGCTCCCTGCTGACCTTGTCGCGCTCCTCCATGTCGGCGATGGTCCGGGCGACAGACAGTGCGCACATGATGCCTCTGCCGCTCAACTGATAGCGCTCCGCTATGAGCTCCATGACGGAGCGCTCCTTGATACCCAGCTGGCAGGAGGCGAGAAGCGCCGCGCCTGCGCCGGTCCGCATTGCCTGTTCCGGCGTAACAGGGGCGCCCTCCTGTTCAGGATCCCTGCATGTTGACAGCACGGAAGCCTGATGCGCAGCGCTTTCATGCACCATGCCCCGCGCCTCTTCCCTGGCTCTGCGCCAGGCAGCGAAGGCCCGTGCCTGCATGACCCCTTCTCGCAGGCGCGCCGAGCTGGTACCCAAGCCGGTGTCGAGCACATGCGCCGCGTCTGAGCGCCATACATCGACGATGATGTCTATGCGATCCATAAGCGGGCCTCCTACCCTGCCCTGGTAACGGCTGATCTGTGCGGGCGTGCAGGAGCAGGAGCGCTTGGGGTCGCCATAGTAACCACAGGGGCAGGGGTTTGAGGCTGCTATCAGCATGAACTGCGCAGGAAAGCTGACTGTGCCATTCGCGCGAGCCAGGGAGATAGTCCCCTGTTCCATGGGCTGGCGCAACAGCTGCAACACAGAGGAGCCGAACTCAGGCAGCTCATCAAGGAAGAGTACGCCATTGTGCGCAAAGCTGACCTCGCCTGGGCTTGTAGGGGTTCCCCCGCCTATTATCCCTGCGCGGGAAGCGCCGTGATGGGGCGCCCTGAAGGGGCGCTGCCCCGTGAGGATGTCAGCGTAGGACAGGCCGGCAACCGAGTGTATGAGCGCGCTTTCTATGCGCTCACTCTCGGAAAGCGGTGGGAGGATGGAGGGCAGGCGGCTTGCCATCATGCTCTTTCCAGAGCCCGGCGGCCCTACCATCAGCAGCCCATGCGATCCCGCTGCTGCGATCTGCAGGGCTCTTTTCGCCAGGTCATTGCCTGCGACATCCGCATAATCAGCGCAGCTCGCCAGGGTTTCCCCTGATGATTGCCCTGGCATGGAGAAGCTGCCGCTGCGTAGATCGGAGAGGTGTTGTAAACAGACGTGCTCCTGCTCATGCGGCGGGTATACCCCGGCTTCAGTAGGGCCGGTGAGCAGGCCCCAGCCCTGGCAATGGGCGATCTTCTCGTAAGCCAGTTGCCCAGGAACCGCCTTGACACTACCGTCAAGCGACAGCTCTCCAATGCAGAAGCGGTTCTTTATCAGGGCAGGATCGATCTGGCCAGTAGCTATAAGATAGGCCATGGCAATGGGGAGATCGAAGCCTGAGCCGATCTTCTTGAGTGAGCAGGGCGCCAAGTTCACCACTACAAAATCACTCTTCATCTCGAAACGAGAGGCCTTGATAGCCTGTCGCACACGTTTCCTTGCCTCCTGTATCGCGGTATCCGGCATCCCGACGATATGTATGCCTGGGAGGCCGTAGCCTACGCTGACCTCAACTGTCACGGGCATGGCATCGACGCCATGAATGGTCGCTGTGGTCACAAAGCCGACCCGTTCCTCAAGGCGTACCATGCTAATAACCAACCCCAAAAGCATCGCGATGATGCCTGAGGAAGGCCTTATCCTCGCTGTTGAGCACCAAGGCGATCACGTCGAAGCGTATGCGCATGGATGGCAGGTCCTGGGAGAACAGGTACTCCAACGCGATCCGTTCGTAGCGCTGCCGCTTTTTAAACGTAACCGCCTCCTCAGGCAAGCCCTTATCCTCCGTAGTACGCGCTTTGACCTCCACAAAGACCAGCTCGTCGTGGTCTTGCATGATGATGTCAGCCTCGCCAAATTGGCACTTCCAATTGCGCTCCCTGATCTGCATACCTTTACGTTCCAGATACAGGCAGGCAGCATCCTCCCCTCTCTCCCCCAGTTTTTTCCGTGCGTGTGTCATTTCCACACCTCTCCTTCTGTATCAGAACAGAGTGAGGCATGGGGCTTGATTTCCAGGGAGCATGCGCCTGGACGGATCCTTCCGTTTTTCTGAGTTGGTTCTGCGCGGGTTTTCAACGATCAGAACAGCTGTTGCTGCAGGAAATTACCACAGAAGCTCGTGCGGTGTATGGCGCACAGCCCCCTCTCCTTGATAGCCTGGATATGAGCAGCTGAGGCATAGCCCTTGTTAGACGCAAAGCCATAGCCACAAAACTCGCCATCTGCCGCAACCATCAGCGCGTCTCGCGTCACCTTGGCCACTATGGAGGCAGCGGCAATGCAGGCCACCTTGCTGTCCCCTTTGACTATGCAGCGCTCCTTCTCATGTATGTGCATCGGGTTGCCGTCTATCAGGATAAGATCGGGCTCCACCTGACAGGCCGCGATAGCGTCAAGCATGGCTTTCCTCAGCGATGCTGCTATGCCTTTTCGATCGATTGCCGTAGCCTCTATGTGGACAATGCCAACCGCCAGGGCAACGCTTTTGATGATTGCAGCCAGCTCCTCCCTACGCCTGGGTGTCAGACGTTTGGAATCATCCAGCCCCAGGATGACCGGCTCCAGTGGCAGCGCCACGGCAGCTACGGTCAAAGGTCCGGCAACCGCGCCGCGTCCGACCTCATCCACACCGATAACACAAGCAGCGCCCGCGAGGCGCTGCTGCTCATATAATCCAAATATGCGTTGTTCTTCCGCTTGTGGGGATAATCTACCCATGGAAGCAACCGTCTTTATCGCCAGGCAGCGTTTGCCTAGAAGCCCTTCTCCCTGATGCGTGCTGCCTTGCCGATCTTCTTGCGCAGGTAGTAGAGCTTTGCGCGGCGTATGGCGCCGTGGCGCATTACTTCGATACGGTCGATCTTGGGGCTGTGCACTGGGAAGGTACGCTCCACCCCTATACCGGAGCTGAGTTTACGCACGGTGAAGGTCTCACGATTGCTGGCGCCATGACGACGGATCACGTCACCTTCGAAGATCTGGATGCGCTCCTTGTTGCCCTCGATGATGCGGTAGTGCACCTTGACACGGTCACCGACACCAAAGTCGGGGAGGTTCTCTTTAATCTGCTGCTGCTCAAGCGCACGGATGATATCCATGGTTCTTATCCCTTTTCTAAATGGGGTTGTTACAATCCGCCAAAAGACGCAAAGAAGAAGTATAGCAAAAAATCACATAGTGCGGGAGAAAATTATATGCTATTAAAACTAAGGCTAGATGCTAAGGCTAGATGCCCCTCAAATATGGACCTGGCTCTTTGTGAGGGTGCAGATCGCCTTGAAGTCAGGTTCTGAGCGTAAGGAGCGTACTGGGGTACGTGACTGAGCTCAGATCCTGAATGAAAGGCTAGATGCCCCTCACAAAGAGCCAGGGAATATCAATCACCCCAGCCGTGCAATACACACAGCTGGGGTGATTACTGGACGAACGGTACCTATCTCTGAGAGTTACTGCTAACTACTCTTTCTTTTCAGCAGCAGCTGCAGCCGCTTCTGCTCTTCTCTTCTTCCAGATGCTCGGCCAGGTCAAGGTCATGCCACCAGCGATGAGCGCCATGACGCCTGTGAACAGGAAGCCGTAACCATACAGACCACCGGCAAAGTCAATAGCCATACCAGCAAGAACCGGGCCGCCATAACGACCAGCCATGGACATCGTGCTGATGACACCGTTGCCGGTACCTCGGATTTCTGCTGGGAAGTAGTCTCCAAATGCCGCCATGAGAACAGGCGTGATTGCGAAGAAGCCCTGCAGAAGTATGGTGAAGACATAGCAGGTTATCAGGCTTGGGGTGGAGTTCATTGCAACAATGCAATAGGCAATGCCTGAAAGCGCATAGCCAACGCAAGCGATGGCGATAACGGTCTTTCTTTCAAGCCTGTCAGACATCGGCCCCCAGGCCTGCATGAAGCAGATGGCGCCGATGGAAGAAATGGTCAATCCCAAACCTGACTGAACTGGGGTGTAACCGAATGACCTCATGATTGCCACAACAAAGGTTGAGTTGGCCATGAAGGCAAGCTGGAACACAATATAAGTAACACCGATATGCCAGGTGATCGGCATCTTCAGTACTACGGCGAACTCGTTCTTCTTCCGATCCTGCTTGGGAATCGGGGTAACTGCTGTCCCCGGAGGAGAACCTACGGGAACCAGGTTCTTCTTGGCCGGATCGTCAACGATCAGGAAGAAGAAAAAGCAGGTGATGAGGAAGGCGAAGCCGCCGGCGCACATGAAGTACACCTGCCAGCTGGTCACGAGGATGATTACTGGGAACGCAACACCGAGGATCATGCTGGTGATACCGCCACCAGGAGCGACGAAACGCATCGCATGGCCGCGCTTCTCCGGCACAAACCAGGCACTGATGAGCTTAGGAACCGTAGCGATGTAGATACCGGCGCATCCCAACCCAACAATCGTGTACATAGCGATAGCTATGCCCAGGCCGTTGGCACCGAGGAGTCCAAACATGAACAGGCCGAAAGCAACGATGATCCCAGCGCATGAAAGCCCCAGGCGTGGGCCGAGTTTATCCGACAGCCAGCCCCAGAAGAAGCCCGCCCCCGCATAAACCAGACCATAATACGAAGATATCAGACCAACCTCGGCAGCAGTGATGCCAAGTGTCGTTTGGATCTCGAACAGGCCAAGCGAAAGGCTCCTCTGACCCAACAGCAAAGTCATCTGGGTCAAAAAGCCTGCCACGACGATTACGTACCCGTAATGTCTCCAGCCTTTCTTTTGTGGAACAATTGTTCCTTCTTCTGACATTATCTCCTCCATTCAGTCTTCCAATATAACTCGATCTTACTTGCCACGCACAAACATTCCCTCTCTTGTCTTACTTGCACCGTTCTAGTCCGAATCTGCTGTATTCAGTATTCCTGATATTCTGGGACTTTGCTCACCTCCTCTGTTCCTTTAGTCATTATGGGCAATCTGCCAAAGCAATCCTATCGCTGACTTCAGAAGGTTTCTGGGCAGGCAAAATGCTTGCCTTCCTCTAACTGAGGATACGCTATCATTGCTCTGTTCACGACACAATAACCCCTCTGGTATTACAGGCTAATCGGCATCAGCAATTTTGATTACTATACACTGAATAGCTTGAAATCTGCTCCTGGTGGGTATAAAAAAGTCATCAAAAGGCATAGTGCCGCCTAAAATGACGATGCGATCTTCGACTCTCTTATCGACTGTGCATCCTTGGTGTCATTGGGCAGATCCTCCCAAGTAAGCCGACGCCGCAGGACGTAGGCGGTCCTCACCACAACCAAAGCCAGCACCACAATACCGATCCCGACAAGGAATGATGCTGTATACGTGCCGGTGATGTCGAAGAGAGTGCCCACAGTCAACGGGCCGAAGCTGCCGATGAGGCCGGTGCCCAGGCGGACATACGCATAGATGAGTATGAAGTCCTTGTTCCCGAATATCTGCCGTATGAGAAGAGGGGTCGAGACGGCGACAAGAGAGTTCTGGGCTCCAAAGAGGAATGCTGAGATATACAGGAAGACAAGATTATGTCCTACAAAGATGAAACCTACAAAACCAAGCAATACCATCACAAGCTGTATGTTGACAGAAAGCTGTACGCCTACCTTGTCGTTGACCCAACCCATGACTAGCTTCTCCAACACATTTCCCACCATGACTGCAGAAAGCACCGTTGAGGCAACTATGGGGGAGAAACCGGCTGAATTCGCAAACCCCGGCAAATGTGTGTTGAAACCCATGAAGTAGGCGATCAGGCCACCAAAGAGGAAGATGCAGACAAAGGGAATCGAGCGTACCGCCTTGGATGCCGGCACTCCTGGCACCGTTTTACTCTCTGCGATAAGGGCTTGGGCAACCCTTTCATCCTCTTCGGACCAGCCGTAAGGTTTCAACCCCTTATCCTCAGGTTTGAATTTGACGACAAACAGTGTGAACGGAAGCACCAACACAGCCAGGATGACGGCAGCTGACAGATATCCGGTCCGCCATCCAAAAGCCTCGATGATCGAAGCGAAGATCGGAGAGAGGATCGCCCCACCGATACCAGAGAAGGACATGCCTATCGCCAATGCCAGGCCCCGGCGCTTCTTGAACCAGTTGTTTATCAGGATCGGAGCGGGCATGAGAAAGACAAAGCCTCCGCCTATGCCGATCAGGACACCAGAGATCCACCATTGCCAGGGCTCGTTATAGAAGGACATGGCCCCAAGAGCCACAACCAACAGGGCAAAGGCAGCTGTGAGGAGGATGTTTATGTTGTACTTTGGCAGCCATCTTCCTGCGATAGGCATGATGAAAGCCTGCACGAACATATTGATGGACATATAGAGGGCAAGTTCGCCTCGGCCAAAGCCAAGATCCCCGGTAACCGGCACAAAGAATACCCCCGCCGCATCCATCATCCCCCCCAAGCCTCCTGCTTCGATGGCACAGCAGGAGATGAGGATAACCCACGCATAATGAAAAGAAGGCTTCTTCTTTATGGTCTCCATAGATTTCCCCTCGGATTCCATTCAATGGGCGGCTCATCGCAACATCACACTATAACGGTTAACGTTAGTGCGGAACATACCCTAATTTAGGTAATATTGCGCGTTCTTGCTTGTAGCGCCTATACCATCAATCTCACTACTACCCCCTTTTTTATCCCCTGATCAGGCATGCTGAGATGAAATCAGTCTGGCGGGATTAAACCGGGAACACCTTTAAGCCTGATAAAGGGATTCGAGTTAAACAGAAGTAGGTTATCCTGTGATATACACTGAAATCATGCTGGAAAACAAACGGTATGCGGTAGTGTTTTGCTACGAGAAAGGCGGTAACTATGGCAATGCAATCGTTGCGGGAATACCTGGAGGTCCTGGATAAGAATGCTCAGCTCGTTACGATAAGCGACGAGGTCATGCCTGAGCCTGAACTCAGGCAATACCTTCGGGCAGCCTCGAACCTGACAAAGTCCGGCCCCGCGCTTCTCTTCGACAATATCAAGGGGTACAAGGGCAAGAGGATGGCAGGCGCAGTCAGCGCATCCTGGGCAAGCTACGCCTTGATGCTGGGACTGGAGAAAGAAGCATCAGAGCTGGAGATGTTCCATAACATCAAGGAGAGATGGAAGAAGAAGGATATCTCTGAGCTTGTATGGGTGGATAACCCGCCCTGCCAGGAGATCGTCTATGACAAGGACATCAACCTGTACGAGATACTGCCGCTGTTCAGGATCAATCCGGGCGACGGTGGCTTCTATTGCAGCAAGGCATCAGTCATAACCCAGGATCCCGACGATCCCGACAGCCTTGAGCTTGAGAATGTGGGCATGTACCGCATCCAGGTGCAGGAGCCTGACACCATCGGCGCCCAGATAGGGCTGAAGTCGCAGGGGAACATCCCCCTCGCAAAGGCCCGCGCCCGTGGCGAGGAATTCAAGATGGCCATCCTACTTGGCCCACCGCCTTTTGTCAGCGCCATGAGCTGTGCCGGTATCCCCTACAACCAGTCTGAGTACAAGATAGCGGCCGCCCTGATGGGCGAGCCCCTGCAGATGGCCAAATGCCTCACCAGCAACATAGATATCCCTGCTCATACCGAGGTCGTCCTGGAGTGCACGGTCATGCCCGAGAAGTATATGGAAGGGCCGTTTGGCGAGTATCCCGGCAGCTATTCGGGCAGCAAGGAGAAGCTCAGCCTCAAGGTCGACCGCGTGACCTGCAGGAGGGACCCGATCTTCGAGAACCTCTACATAGGCAAGTCCTGGACCGAGCACGACACCATCGTAGGCCCCTTCACATCGGTGCCGGTATACATGGAGCTGATCGACCGCTTCCCCGAGGTAAAAGCCGTCAACGCGAACTTCAACCATGGCATATCTCTGGTAGTCGCCGTAGACCAGCGCTTCTGCGGGTTCTCCAAGACCGTGGGCCTCGCTGTCATCGCCACCACGCATGGCCTGGAATATGCGAAGAACATCATCCTGGTGGATGGCGACATCAACCCCTTTGACATGAACGCTGTCATGTGGGCCCTGTCCTTCAGGCTCGAGCATAAGACCGATATCATCGTATTGCCCAACATGAAGGTCAGCGCACTTGATCCTTCGGGCAACCCCAGGGGCTTGGGCACCAGGCTCATCCTGGACGCAACCACGCCCAAGCTTCCGGAGACCTTTGGCTATGCGGGAGTCCCCAATATGACCGAGCCGATACCCAATGTGCTGGAGTTCGAGAAGCGTATCCTGGCTCTCCAGAGTCGCCTGAGCCGTTAGTCGCTACGTCATTTGACCCAGGCTCGACTCGTGGTAGTCGAGCCTGGGTTCACACAGCCTCAATACACCCATACAGAGAGTCCCTATTCCGAGAAGGGCGGCAACCATGGCAATGCAATCGTTGCGGGAGTACTTGGAAGTCCTGGACAAGAATGCTCAGCTCGTTACGATCAGCGACGAGGTGCTGCCTGAGCCTGAACTCAGACAATACCTCAGGGCAACATCGAACCTTTCACAGTCAGGCCCCGCGCTTCTCTTCGACAATATCAAGGGATATAAAGGCAAGAGGATGGTGGGCGCAGTCAGCGCATCCTGGACGAATTATGCCCTGATGCTGGGGTTGGAGAAAGAGGTCTCCGAGCTGGAGATGTTCTACGACATCACTGAGCGCTGGAAGAGGAAGGACGACTCTGAGCTTGTGTGGGTCGACAACCCGTCCTGTCAGGAGGTCGTCTATGACAAGGACATCAACCTGTACGAGATACTGCCGCTGTTCAGGATCAATCCGGGCGACGGTGGCTTCTACTTCAGCAAGGCATCGGTCGTCACCCAGGATCCCGACGACCCCGACAGCCTGGAGCTGGAGAATGTGGGCATGTACCGTGTCCAGGTGCAGGAGCCGGACACCATCGGTGTCCAGATAGGCGTGAAATCACAGGGTGGCATACCCTTGGCAAAGGCCCGCGCGCGGGGAGAGACTTTCAAGATGGCGGTCCTGCTTGGCCCGCCCCCCTTTGTAAGCTCCCTGAGCTGTGCCGGTATCCCCTACAACCAATCGGAGTACAAGTTGGCAGCAGCGCTGATGGGCGAACCGCTGCAGATGACCAAGTGCCTTACCAGTAACATCAATGTCCCTGCGCATACAGAGGTAGTCCTTGAGTGCGAAGCCATGCCCCAAAGCTATATGGAGGGGCCTTTTGGGGAATACACCGGAAGCTACTCGGGCAGCAAGGAGAAGCTCAGCCTCAAGGTCAACCGTGTGACCTGCAGGAAGAATCCGATCTTCGAGAACCTTTACATCGGCAAATCCTGGACGGAATTCGACACCATAGTAGGCCCGTTCTCATCGGTACCGGTATACATGGAGCTGATCGACCGCTTCCCCGAGGTCAAGGCCGTCAACGCGAACTATAACCGTGGCATCACCGTGATTGTCTCTGTCGACCAGCGCTTC
>WRHL01000042.1 GCA_009783245.1 Coriobacteriia bacterium | reverse complement strand
GGTGGAGTCTGACGGCGCGCCGTAGGTTTAACGTGAGTACTTTGAGTTTGATGAGAACGTTCGGACAAAGCCCTTTACGCCTGTTTCGGAGACCGGCGCCGCCGTGAAGCCCCGCTTCAGCTTTGAAGACCTGCGCTTCGGGGATAATTAATGCTCCTTTATAACCCGTCATCTAACCCTTTTGATAGGAGCCGTCAAAACCATGCCGCAAGACTATAACGCGACCGTTAACCTGCCGAAAACGGACTTTCAAATGAAAGCCAATTTGCCCGCGCGCGAACCCGCGTTTATAGAACGCTGGGAAAAAAATAATCTTTACCGGGCAATGCGCGATAAAAATAAAGACGGGCAAAAATACATATTTCACGACGGTCCTCCTTACGCTAACGGGCATACGCACATAGGCCACGCGTTAAACAAATCACTTAAAGATTTTGTGGTTAAATATAAAACAATGTCGGGTTTTGACGTGCCGTTTACGCCCGGCTGGGACTGCCACGGCCAACCCATCGAGCACATGGTGGAGACCAAGCTGGGCCCTGAGAAGATGGCAGCCATCGATCAGCCCACGCTGCGCCGCCTCTGCCGCAACCTGGCAACAGAGAGCATCGACCTCCAGCGCGACGGCTTCAAGCGCCTGGGCGTGCTAGGGGAGTGGGATGACCCCTACCTCACCTATAAGCCGGAATATGAGGCCGGCAATGTGGAGATATTCAAGACCATGTTCCTCAACGGCTCCATCTACCGCGGTCGCAAGCCCATCCACTGGTGCTACCGCTGCCATACCGCGCTTGCAGAGGCTGAGATCGAATACGGCGATGAGAGCTCACCGTCCGTCTACGTGGCCTTCGCGCTGGTCGAGAAGGATGACGAGAAAACCGCCGTCTTTGCCGGCTCACCAGCGCCCCTGTCCATCCTGATCTGGACCACCACCCCCTGGACCCTGCCGGCGAACACCGCCGTCGCCCTGGCGCCCGACGCTGACTATGTGGTGGTACTGGCTGCGGGCAAGTCGCTCATCATGGCTGCCGAGCTGGTCGAGCAGGTGGCAGAGGTCGCCGGCTGGGACAGCTACCAGCTCCTGCAGGGAACGGCGGGCAGTAGCGCACCAGCGAGCCTCAAAGGTGCAGACCTCGCGGGCCTGCATTACCGCCATCCCATCCACCAGGATATGACCGGGCTTCTCGTCACCGGAGAACACGTTGAGCTCACCACCGGCACCGGCGCGGTACACACCGCCCCCGGGCACGGCCAGGAGGACTTCCTCATGGGCGAGCAGTACAACCTGCCCATGCTGATGCCCGTTGACGATAACGGCGTCTTCGATCGGGGCGGCGGGCCCTTTGCGGGCCAGAACGTGGACGAGGCCAACCCGCGGATAGTCGCCTGGCTGGCTGAGCGCGGAAGCCTCATTGCCCATGTCGACATCACCCACAGCTACCCCCATTGCTGGCGTTGCCATAAGCCGGTCATCTTCAGGGCCACGGACCAGTGGTTTGTCTCCATGGAGAAGAACAACCTGCGTGAGAAGGCCATCGCAGAGATCGACACACTCAACTGGTACCCGGAGTGGTCGTCCAGGCGCATGCGCTCCATGGTTGAGGGGCGCCCTGACTGGTGCATCTCGCGTCAGAGGTCCTGGGGTGTGCCGCTGCCGGTGTTCAAATGCATGCGCTGCAAGCAGGCCGTGGCTACCGAGGCGACCTTTGACGCGGTCATCGATCTCTTCAAGCGCGAGGGCGCGGACGCCTGGTTCACCAAGGAGCCCAACGAGTACCTGCCTGAGGGCACCCGTTGCCCCTACTGTGGCAGCACAGAGTTGGTCCCCGAGAAGGACATATTGGACGTCTGGTGGGAGAGCGGTGTGTCGCACACCAGCGTGTTGCATAACTATGCGGATCTGCGCCGCCCGGCCGAGCTCTACCTTGAAGGCTCCGACCAGCACCGCGGTTGGTTCCAAAGCGCGTTGCTCACCAGCGTGGGCGCCTATGGCATAGCGCCCTACAAGGGCATCATGAGCTGCGGGTTCACCGTGGACGAGAACGGCGAGAAGATGTCCAAATCGCGCGGTAACGGCGTTGACCCCGCCGATGTGATCCGCGACTATGGCGCGGATGTGCTGCGCCTGTGGGTGGGTAGCGTGGACAGCTCGCAGGATGTGAGCATCGGCAAGAACATACTCGACCGCACGGCGGATGCCTACCGGCGTTTCCGCAACATCTTCCGTTTTCTGTTGAGCAACCTCTATGACTTCTGCTCACCCGATGACCTAGTCACCGCCGAGGACATGCCCCTCATCGACCGCTGGGCGCTGGCACGTCTCCAGTCCCTCATGTCCACGGTGGACGAGGCCTATGAGGGCTTTCGCTTCCACCAGGTCTACCATGCCATCTATGACTACGTGGTCAACGACTTAAGCTCTGTCTACCTGGATGCGCTGAAAGACCGTTTATACTCGGACGCGCCCAAGAGCATCGCTAGGCGCAGTGCGCAGACGGTGCTTTTGAACATACTCGAGGCGCTGGTGCGCCAACTGGCGCCGCTTTTGAGCTTCACCTGTGACGAGGTTTGGGAGTACTATCCCGCTGGCCTTTTAGAGGCAAACCGCAAACCCGCCATCCAACTGGCCGGTTGGCCCGTTGATGACGATATCTATCCGCAGCTGCCTGCCCAACAGCGCGACCAGCTGCTTGCAGACTTCACAGTGGTACTTACCGTGCGCGACGCCGTCACAAAGGCGCTGGAGGAGGCGCGCAACTCCAAGGTAATCGGCAAGAGCCAGGAAGCAGCTGTGCTTATGCGGGTTGCCCCAGAAACCGCGCAGACCCTGCAAGCCCTGCCAGCGGGCACGCTGGAGGAGCTGCTCATTGTTGCCGCGGTCACCATAGCGCCAGAAGAGGGCGTGCAGGAGCCGCAGGTCACCATAGACAAGGCGCAAGGGGAGAAGTGCCCCCGCTGCTGGAACATCCGCGAGCTGGGTGCTGACCTTGCCCATCCGGAGGTCTGCGCTCGCTGTGCCGAAGTGCTCACGGAGCTCGGCTTTGAGGATTTTAAGGAGTAGACCAACCCGTGAAGAAGCGCCACTCCCGCCCTAGAGCCTTCATTGTCTTCGCCGCGGTCATCTGCATGAGCGTCGTCTTGGACCGCCTGACCAAGTCGCTGGCAGAGACCTATCTCACCGGCGGCATCACACAGCCCTTCATCCCGCACGTTTTGGATTTCTACCTGGTCTACAATCGCGGCGCAGCCTGGGGCATGCTCGAGGGCGCCCGCCCGTTATTCCTCATCATCGCAGCTGTCACCTTGCTTGCCATGTTCATCTACATAGGCGTCACCCGGCGCCACGCGGCACTCGAGGTCATCGCGCTTGGCCTTATCGCTGGCGGCGCGCTTGGCAATGGCATAGACCGTGCCCTCAGCGGCCAGGTTGTCGACTTCGTCCACACGCTCTTCATCGACTTCCCGCTCTTCAACATCGCCGACAGCTCCTTAACCGTTGGCGTCATTCTTTTTGTCATAACCCTCCTCCTGCAAATGCGAAAACCCAAGCAGGCGGAGGAAACCGCCTCCTCTGACGATAAGGAAAAGCCTGACATGGAGGATGATTCTGCCACCCCAGATAAAACTCCTGTCACCCCGGGCTTGACCCGGGGCCTACCGTCAGACGTGCAGGTCAGTGAGGGATGTTGTCCAGAAGATTCCCTTCCCCAATCCTCCAAGGAAGACAGCGATGCCACTCCATAAGCACGTTGTCACCCAAGTTGAGCAGGGCACACGCCTTGACGTGCTGTTATCGGGCTTGGAGGGAGTGGCAAGCCGCAGCGCCGCCGTAAAGCTCATCGAGCAGGGCGACGTCACCCTCAATGAGCAGACTGTCACCAAGAAGCACATAGTTGTCGCCGGTGACCGTATCACCTACAGGCTTGAGCCGCCGCAGCCACTTGGGCTGATTGCCGAGCAGATCCCCCTTGACATCCGTTATGAGGATGCCGACCTTATCGTCCTCTCAAAGCAGGCCGGCCTTGTCTGCCATCCCGCTCACGGACATGAGAGCGGCACCCTGGTGAATGCCCTCATCGCGCATTGCGGTTACGGCAACCTTGCGCAGCTGCAGGGCGACGACCGTCCCGGCATTGTGCACCGGCTTGACAAGGACACCAGTGGCCTCATGCTGGTCGCCAAGACCGACGAGGCGGGCCTCCTGTTGCAGGACGGGATACGTTCCAAGGCCATCGACCGGCGCTACCTGGCCCTGGTGCATGGCCCTATCGCCTCAGACACCGGGCTCATCGACGCCCCTCTGGCGCGGGGGACAACTGACCGACAACGCATGGTTGTCTCGGATGCCCCCACCAGCAAGCCAAGTGTGACCACCTTCTCCGTGCTGGAGCGCTTTGAGGCCGGGCGCTTTGATGATGGTTTCACACTTATCGAGTGCAAGCTCTTCACAGGGCGCACCCATCAGATACGGGTACATCTGGACTATATCAACCACCCTTGCGTAGGCGATCCGCTCTATGGGAGCAGCAACAGGCCCAAGGCGCAACTGGGATTGGACAGGCAGTTCCTCCACTCATACAAATTGGAGTTCACGCATCCTTTGACCGGTGAAGAGCTGCTCTTCACAGACCCGCTGCCTGCAGACCTCCAGGCAGCACTTGCGCAAATCGAAAGCAAATCCCTCGCAAGAGGGAAACAACAATAGAATCCTTGTGTTATTCTTGGAAGCACGTATAAAGCATGCAAGCTTGTGTAACCGCTCGTGTGATTGGGGGTTCATATGGAGAATGTCTTCAAGAAGTCCATCGAGTCAGATTCCCACAATATCTTCAAATGGGAGAATCTGGGGGATATCAAGACCGGCCGGGGCGACCTGGGCGAGGATATGCCTGTTCTTGTGTACAGACTCATGCAATTCACCATGTTGGATGTCATGACAAAGCGCTTTGGGGTTGATAAGACCAATGAGCTGTTCCGCGATGCGGGTTTCCTGGCGGGGTTGGAGTTCGCGAAGGCAGCTCTTGACCTCACGGTCGACCTGGATAGTTTTGTCGCAAACCTCCAAAAGGCGTTAGAGGATTATCGGATAGGCATATTGCGTATGGAGGCATTCGACCCTGAATCAGGCAATCTGGTGCTGACCGTAGCACAGGATCTGGACTGCAGCGGCCTTCCTATCACCAATGAGACCGTATGTACCTACGATGAGGGCTTCATCGCGGGAATACTCAAGGCCTACACAGGAGAGACTTACCGGGTGCGCGAGATCGACTGCTGGGCCAATGGAGACCGAGTCTGCAGGTTCAATGGGGTTGTTGAATGACCTTCACCCTCATGCGCGGAAACGGGTGACAGGCTGGAATTGAGCCGCATTCATCTGCACTTATTTCAGTAGGTGGGAGTATGCGGGAAGAGGGGTGTTTTCTGGTGGATCAGCTAACAGAACAGACTGCTGAAAAGCTCTTTCTCTATCTGCGCGATCTCATCTATGATCCCACAGAGGCCAGTCTTGAAGTAAACTCGCTTGCCCCAGAGTTCCAGGATTTCGCTAAGGGCCTGATCTACTTTGGGGAGTGCCTCAAAGAGGTCAGATCCCTGGCCCACGACATCAGCCGGGGTGACCTGGGCACCAAGTTCATCTCTCAAGAGAATGAGCTCGCCTCAAGCTTGAAATCCCTCCAGGCAACGCTGCGCCATCTGACCTGGCAGATAAGCCAGGTCGCCAAAGGCGACTATAAACAGCGGGTCAGCTTCATGGGTGAGTTCAGCCAGGCCATCAACAACATGATCATCCAACTAGACGAGCGCACCTCTAACCTTGAGCGCGAGGTAGAGCTCAACCAGTTGAAGACGCAGGCCCTGGAACGCAGCAACAGTCTCTTTGAGGCCCTGTCCTACAGCATGTCCCAGTGGATCATCCTGATGAACACCACCACCCTGGAGCGTATCTACACAAACTACCCCGCCTCCATCATCCTCGACGACTCCAGCACCTCGACAGAGCTCACCAGCTGGCTTGAAGAGCAGACAAGATCCCTGCAGGGTATCAGCGCATCCCATTCCTCCCAGCTCACGCTCACCTCGGACCAGGGGATAGAGAAGCACTTCCTGGTACTCATCTACCCCATGAACTGGTACGAGCAGGATGCCCTGGCTTTTGTGCTCACCGATGTCACAGAAGAGGTGGCGCAACGCGAGCAACTGGAGAGTTTCGCCTATATCGATGCCTTGACAAATGTCTATAACCGCCGGTGCGGCATGGAGCGCCTCAATGAGCTGCTCACACGGAAAGCCAATTTCACCCTCTGTTTCATCGACTTGGACAACCTTAAATACGTCAACGATAAACGCGGTCACGGTGAAGGTGACATCTATATCCGCATAGTCTCTGACCTGCTCTCCAACATCGATAAGAACGCGATTGTCAGCCGCCTTGGCGGCGATGAGTTCATGGTGCTTTGCGAGGGCTTGAGCCTTGCTGAGAGCAAAGAGCGCCTGGAGGGCATTCGGGAGCAATTGCACGTCCTCAATTCGCAATCTGATAATCCACGCTTCTACAGCATCAGCTTTGGCGTTGTGGAGGTAAGGCAGACAAACAAACACTCTGCCTCGCAGCTGCTCAGCATAGTTGATGAGAAGATGTATGAATACAAACGGTCGAAGAAAACGGAACGCAAGGCCTTGCTGGAATAAACCTTGGCGCACGGGCAGAGAACCGCCCCCATTCTGACCTGAATATCCACATTCCACTTGTCAGGGTTGAGTGCCTGGCGTATCATCGAATCGGCCTTTAAAAGCGGTACCGAGAGACCGACAAGGCGCAGACTCAAAGAGAAGCAGCGGGACAGCCGCGCCTACAAAGAGGAACCTGCCCTTGTCGTCAGATGACAGGGGCTTTTGTTTTGTTGATCCAATGGCCGACAAGGCGCAACCCCAGAAGGTGAGGTAGGCAAGGTATGGCAGAGCTGCAGACCAAGAGCGTGGTGATGGATGCCGCGGCAATCGAGCGGGCGCTCACCCGTATCACCCATGAGATACTCGAGAATAACAAGGGTGCGCAGAACATAGCCTTAGCGGGCATCATCACACGCGGCGACCTGCTCGCACTGGAGCTCGCACGGCGCATCGAAGAGGCCGAGGGGCTCAGGGTGCCCGTCGGCTCGCTGGACATCAGCTTCTACCGTGACGACGTCGCCTTGCACATCGCCCCCGAGGTACACGCGACAAACATCCCCTTCTCCGTTGACGGGCGCAGTATCATCCTGGTGGACGACGTGCTCTACACCGGCCGCACCATCCGCGCCGCCATGGACGCCATCATGGACTACGGGCGCCCAGCGGCCATCCAGCTGGCAGTGCTGGTCGACCGCGGGCATCGGGAGCTGCCCATACGGGCGGACTACGTAGGCAAGAACGTACCCTCCTCTTCGCAGGAGCATGTGAGGCTGTTCCTTGAACCGGTGGACGGGCGCACCTCGGTTGAGATCCTGCAGGCGGCCCCTGGCGAGCATATCGGATCCGCACCCTTAGGTGCAACACCTCCGGGCGCAAAGGGAAGTGAGGCCTGATGGGAGCCCTCTCAACCAAGCATGTCATCGACATCCAGGACCTCAGCGTAGAAGACATCAACCTCATCTTAGACACCGCCGTACCCTTCAAAGAAGTCAATCAACGTACGATAAAAAAGCTGCCCACCCTGCGCGGGCGCACCGTTGTCAACCTCTTCTTGGAGCCCTCTACGCGCACACGCACCTCCTTTGAGCTGGCCGCAAAGCGCCTCTCGGCTGACGGCATCAACTTCTCCGCCTCCACCTCGGCAACGATCAAAGGTGAGTCGCTGGTGGACACCGCCCAGACGCTGGATGCCATGGACTGCGACCTGGTCATCATCCGCCACGGCTATGCGGGCTCGCCGCGCATACTCGCGCAGAACATGCGCGCGCACATCATCAACGGCGGCGACGGCAAGCACCAGCACCCCACCCAGGCCCTGCTCGACCTCTTCACCATCCGAGAACGCTTTGGGCGCCTTGCGGGGCTCAAGGTCGCGGTGGTGGGCGACATCGCGCACTCGCGGGTCTTCGGCTCACTGGGGCCGGCGCTGGATATGCTGGGAGCCCAGGTCACCGCCATCGCGCCTAAGACCCTGCTTCCTGCCTGCCCCGAGCTTTTGGGGGCCAGCGTCTCAACCAGCCTCGACGAGGCTCTTGAGACCTACGACGTGGTCTACATGCTGCGCATCCAGCAGGAGCGCCTGGAACGCTCACCGCTACCCAGCCTGCGCGAGTACGCGCGCCTCTACGGCATGAACCTTGAGCGCCTCGCGCGGATGAAACCGGAGGCGATACTCATGCACCCCGGCCCCGTGAACCGTGGTGTGGAGCTGACCTCAGACACCATCGAGATGGCCCGCAACCTGCTGCTCTACCAGGTGAACGCCGGCGTGGCCGTACGCATGGCATTGATGTACCTGTTGCTGGGAGGTGACCAGGATGGAATCGCTGCTTAGGAACGCCCTGTGCGTAGACCCCGCCGCCGGCCTTGAGGAACCAGGCCTGCGCGACGTGCTTTTACGGGATGGCCTCATAGCTGGACTGACTGAGCCTGGCTCGTTACCTACTGAAGCAGGACGAGAAGATCTGGACCTGGAGGGCCGCCTGCTTATCCCAGGGCTCATGGATATGCACGTGCATCTGCGCGACCCCGGGCAGGAGTACAAAGAGGACATCGTCAGTGGGAGCAGGGCCGCCGTGTGCGGCGGCTTCACCGCGGTGCTTGCCATGCCAAACACCAGCCCGGTGCTGGACAAGGGCGCCGAGGTGAGCTACGTGCTTGATGCTGCCGCACAGACCGCCTGTGCGCGGGTCTATGTAGCCGGCGCGCTCACTAAGGGGCTCAAGGGTGAGTCGCTCAGCGAGATGGGTGACATGCTCGCGGCGGGCGCCGTGGCCTTTACCGACGACGGACGTGGTGTGCAGGACAGCGGGGTCATGCGCCTTGCGCTGGAATACGCCTCAAGCCTGGGGGCGCCCGTGCTCAGCCACTGCCAGGTGGAGACACTGGTGGGTGGCGGACAGGTGAATGAGGGGATAGCCTCCACACGCCTGGGTCTGGCCGGATGGCCGGCCGCCGGTGAGGAGATACAGATAGCCCGCGACATCGCCCTGTGCGAGCTGACGGGCTGTGCCCTGCATATCCAGCATATCTCCACAGCCGAGGGCGTTGCCTTGGTGCGGGCGGCAAAGGCTAAGGGCCTGCCCGTGACCTGTGAGGTCACGCCGCATCACCTCTTCCTGACCGAGGACGCGCTGGACGCGCACTATGACACCAACTTCAAGATGAATCCGCCTCTGCGCACGGCTGCCGATGCGGCTGCCCTGCGAGCGGCCCTGGAAAAGGGCGACATTGACTGCGTGGCTACGGATCACGCACCACATGCCCCGCACGAGAAGTCCCTGGAATTCGAGCTGGCGCCCTTTGGCACCACAGGGCTGGAGACCGCGCTTGGCCTGGTGCTCACCAACCTGGTTGCCACGGGAGAGCTGAGCCTGGCCCAGCTGGTCGAGCGCATGGCACATGCACCCCGGCGCATACTAGGGCTTGCGCCGGTGACCCTGACGGTAGGCTCTGTGGCTGACCTGACGGTCATCGACCGGGACGTGGAGTGGGAGGTCTGCGTGGATGGGTTTGCCTCAAAGTCGAAGAACTGCGCCTTTATCGGGAAGAAGCTTAAGGGCCGGGCGAGCGAAGTGCTTATAGGCGGGACCGTGGTGCTCAGGGGTGGTGAGCTTCTATGACGGATGTGGGATGCGGGTACGCCACGCTGGTGCTTGAGGACGGCACCTGCTTTACGGGCAGGAGCTGCGGCGCTGACGGTGAGGTTGTGGGGGAGCTCTGCTTCAATACGTCGATGATAGCCTACACCGAGGTCATCTCAAACCCCGCCTATGCGGGCAGCATCCTGGTGATGACCTACCCGCAGATGGGAAATCACGGTGTGGTACGCGCTGACCTCGAGCGTGACAACGTGGAGCTGGAAGCGCTGGTGCTCAGCTCCATCTGCGATACCCCTTCCAGCTTTAGAATGGATCTGAGTCTGAGGGAGTTCCTGGCGGAGAAGAACGTGGTCGCACTCGAGGGCATCGATACCCGCGAGCTGGTACGCCATATCTGCATGGAGGGAAGCATGCCAGCGATCATCTCCACGCTTGACCATGACGCAAAATCCCTGTTGGCCAAGATGCGGGATACCCTTGAATCGATTGAAGATACTCCTGTCGCTCGGGTAAGCACCGAGGCTACCTGGACGTATGACGCCGCGAAGTGCCTGGTGACCCCTACGGCTTGGACAGCCCCGTTTCCTGAGCCTTGCTGCAGTATTGTTGCCATTGACAACGGTTTGACGCGCTCGGTCCTGCGCCACCTGGCTTATGCGGGCTGCGCCACCACGGTGGTGCCCTGGGATGCCACTGTCGAGGAGATCTGGGCGTGTGAGCCGGATGGAGTGTTCGTATCAGGAGGGCCGGGCGATCCTCAGAAAGCCCAGGATACCGTTGACGCTCTCGGGGGGCTGTTAGGGGAGCTGCCTATCCTGGGGTTGGGCTCAGGGCAGCTGTTGCTGGCCCTGGCTGCAGGTGGGGTAGTGGATAAGATGCAGGTCGGCCACAATGGCGACAACATCCCGGTAATGGACCTTGTGACCCACCAAGTCAGCATCACCGCACAGAATCACAGGCACACGGTGCGGTTTGAGACTCTGGGGTCGCTTATTGCAGAGGAATCCGGTGGCATTGCCGCTCATCCCCTAGAGGGCGACCTGCGCTTCTGGGCGCAGGAGGGCTGTGCCCCTGTGGTGCGCAATGAGCGCTTTGGCCGTATCCAGCTGACGCACGTAAACGTCAATGACGGCACGGCGGAGGGCCTGCGCTTCTTGGATATCCCTGCGCTGTCGCTCCAATACCATCCTGCGCTTATGCCCGGTGCGCAGAGCCCTGATGCCGCGTATGCAGCATTTATCCAGCTCATGGAGGCCCACGCTGAGGAAGTAGATGCTCTCTCTGAGAAAGCGAAAGCCCACGCTGAGGGGACGGGGGCTGCCCATGCCTAAGCGCACCGACATCAAGAAGATACTGCTCATAGGCTCTGGGCCCATTGTCATAGGGCAGGCCTGTGAGTTCGACTACTCCGGAGCACAGGCCTGCAAGGTCCTGGCAGAGGACGGCTATGAGGTGGTGCTGGTCAACTCGAATCCTGCCACCATCATGACCGACCCGCGCATGGCCAAGCGCACCTATGTGGAGCCTTTGACTCCCGCCTCCGTGGAGCGCATCATCCAGATAGAACGGCCCGACGCCCTGCTTCCCACGCTGGGTGGGCAGACCGGATTGAACCTGGGTGTGGAGCTGGCACAGACAGGCGTGCTGGAGCGCTACGGTGTTGAGCTTATAGGCTGTGACTGTGCGACCATCGAGCGCGGCGAGGACCGCAAGCTCTTTGCCGAGGCCATGGCAGAGATCGGCCTGGAATGCGCACGCAGCGGCTTTGCCTACAGCGTAGAAGACGCTGAGCGCCTGGCGGGCGAGATAGGCTTTCCCGCCATCTTGCGCCCCTCCTTCACGCTGGGAGGCGCCGGCAGCGGCGTTGCGCATGACTTCGACGAGCTGCGCGCCATAGTCAGCCAGGGCCTGGCCCTCTCACCGGTCACCGAGGTGCTGGTGGAGGAGAGCGTGCTAGGCTGGAAGGAGATAGAGATCGAGGCCATGCGCGACTGCAAGGGCAACGGCATCATCGTCTGCTCCATAGAGAACCTCGACCCCATGGGCGTGCATACGGGCGACAGCATCACCGTGGCGCCCGCCATGACCCTCACCCAGCCCGAATACCAGCGCATCTGCGCGGCATCGCTGGCTATCCTCGAGAAGATTGGCGTCTCCACCGGCGGCTCGAACGTGCAGTTCGCCGTGAACCCCAAAGACGGCCGGCTCATTGTCATAGAGATGAACCCGCGCGTCTCCCGCTCCAGCGCGCTTGCCTCCAAGGCCACCGGATTCCCCATCGCGAAGATAGCCGCCAAGCTGGCGGTGGGCTACACGCTCGATGAGATCCCCAATGACGTAACCGGAACCACCACGGCCTGCTTTGAGCCGAGTATCGACTATGTGGTGGTCAAGATCCCCCGCTTCGCCTTTGAGAAGTTCAAAGGCACAGAAACCGTGCTCACCACCCGCATGAAGGCCGTGGGCGAGGTCATGGCCATCGGCCGCAGCTTTGAGGAGGCGCTGAGCAAAGGCCTGCGCTCCCTTGAGACGGGCAGGGGAGGCCTGGGCGCTGACGGTAAGGATGAATTCGACGAGGAGAGATTCGCTGAACTGGTCGCACTGCCCACAGAACAGCAGATATTCTACGTTGCCGAGGCCTTGCGACGCGGCTGGACCGTAGACGCGCTCTATGAGGCCTCGGCCATCGACCCCTGGTTCCTTAACCGCATGCTCGCCATTATAAAAACGCAGGAGGGCCTCAAGGGGCGCGCGTTGGCGACGCTTACCGGCGAGGAACTGCAGGCTGCCAAGCGCATGGGGCTTTCAGACATGCAGCTGGCCTGGTTGACCGATGCCCCCGATGAGGCAACAGTGCGCGCCAGGCGCAAGGAGCTGGGCGTGACACCGGTCTTCAAGAGCGTTGACACCTGCGCCGGCGAGTTTGCCAGCACTACCAGCTACTACTACAAGACCTATGAGGCGGCTGACGAGGTGCGCAAACCCACCAAACCCCGCGCAATGATATTGGGCGCCGGCCCCAACCGCATAGGCCAGGGCATAGAGTTCGACTACTGCTGCGTACACGCCTCCTATTCGCTGGCTGAGCAGGGCTTTGAGACCGTCATGGTCAACTGCAACCCGGAGACCGTCTCTACAGACTACGACACCTCGGACCGCCTCTACTTTGAGCCGCTGACCTTTGAGGACGTCATGGATGTGGTGGAGGCCGAGCAACCCGAGGGCGTGCTGGTCACCTTAGGCGGGCAGACCCCGCTCAAACTAGCTCAGCCGCTCTTAGCTGCCGGCGTGCCCATCATGGGCACCCAGCCCGAGGCCATCGACCTGGCGGAGGATCGCGAACGCTTCGCCGCGCTTCTGGATGAGATGGGCGTTGCCTATCCACCGGCCGGCACGGCCGCAAGCAATGAGGAGGCCCTGGAGGTCGCAGCACGCCTGGGCTTCCCTCTGTTGGTGCGGCCCAGCTATGTGCTGGGCGGTCGCGGTATGGTAATCGCCTACGACAAGCCCAGCCTCAAGGAGTTCATCCAAGAGGCCGCCCGCGTCTCACCCGACCACCCTGTCTACCTAGACCACTTCCTCGAAAGCGCCATAGAGGTGGACGTCGACGCACTGGCAGACGGCGAACAGGTCTACATAGGCGGCATACTCGAGCATATCGAGGAAGCGGGCATACACTCAGGCGACTCCAGCTGCTGCACCCCGCCCTTCTCGTTATCCTTGGCCATCATCGACGACATCCGCGATATCACCACCCGTCTGGCCCTGGCCGTTGGCGTGCGGGGGCTGGTCAACATCCAGTTCGCCGTCAAGGACACGCAGGTCTACGTGATAGAGGTCAACCCGCGCGCCAGCCGCACGGTGCCCTTCACCTCCAAGGCAACAGGCGTTCCCCTGGCAAAGTGCGCGGCGCGCCTCATGGCTGGCGAGAAGCTCAGCGCACTGGGCCTGCCGCCCGATGACCGCGAACTGGCCCATTTCTGCGTCAAGGAGGCCGTCATGCCCTTTGGACGCTTCCCCGGCGCCGACATCATCCTGGGTCCCGAGATGAAGTCCACCGGCGAGGTCATGGGCATAGGAGCGACCTATCCCACCGCCTACGCCAAGGCGGCGCTGTCGATAGACTACTCGCTGCCCACCACGGGCACGGTCTTCATCAGCGTCTGCGACAAGGACAAGCGCACCATACTCTCGGTAGCAAACAACCTCGCTCATCTGGGTTTCACCATCATCTCCACCAGTGGCACGGCGCGCACGCTCAAGGCCGCAGGCATCCCGGTCACGGAGGTGCGCAAGGTGGGCGAGCAGCACCCCAACATCGGCGACGAGATAGCAGAAGGCCGTGTGCAGCTGATGATCAACACCCCCTTTGGCCGCGAGACGCGCTCTGACGGCTTCACGCTGCGCACCGCGGCCGTGCGCCATGGCATCTGCTACGCCACCACACTGGCTGGGGCAAACGCCATCACGCGCGCCATTGAGGTAGCCCAGCGCGATGCCAAGGGCTCCGGCGAGTTAGCGCCCATCGCTTTGCAGGACCTGGAGCAGTGGGAGATCCTATGACGTTAGAGCTTGCCTGCGATTCTGCCCTTGCGGCCCTGGTTGAGGACACAACGGTCTATGCCAACAAGCGCTTGACCGGCGACCTCTGGAAGCTGGTACTGCGCTCCCCGCGGATAGCCCCACTGGTGCAACCCGGCCAGTTTGTGCACGTTGGTTTTGACGATACAAGCAGGCACATACTACGCCGCCCGCTCTCTGTCCATGACGTTTTCTGCGTTGAGGGGGATGACGCCCTCCACCTCTCCCTGCTCTACCAGGTGGTAGGAAAGGGCACCGCCTTTCTCACCAACTGCTCTCGTGGCGACCGCCTGAACCTGCTGGGACCCCTGGGAAATGGTTGGCACCTCCCTAAAGATGCCCGCTGCATCCTACTGGTTGGTGGGGGAGTAGGCTGGGCTCCCTTGCACCTGCTCGCCAACACAGCACAGTCCCAAGACGCCGAAGTGCACGCTCTCATCGGCGCTCGCACCGCCTCCTACTACACCACCCTTGTTCTTGACAAAGGGGACGGTCCCTTTTGTCATGATGACAAACCTCCCGTCATTGCGAGCGGTGACAGCCTGGATAAACCTCCCGTCATTGCGAGCGAAGCACCCGAAGGGTGCGAAGCGTGGCAATCTACGGCAGCGGTTAGGGATCAGGAAGCCTCGCACAGCGCAACCGTCTTCTTCCACCCCGCCACTGATGACGGTTCCCTGGGTCACCACGGCTTCAATACCGACCTCCTCGAAAGCCTCTTGGCAACCTACCGATTCGACTACATCGCCACCTGTGGCCCCGAGCCCATGCAGCGGATAGTCGCGGAAAAGGCCCGGCAGCACGGCATTGCCTGCGAGGTGAGCCTGGAGCGCCGCATGGCCTGCGGCCTGGGCGCCTGCCTCTCCTGTGTGGTGGAAACCACTGACGGCAAGAAGCGCGCCTGCATAGACGGCCCCGTATTCGACGCAAGGGAGGTCTGCTGGTGAAACTGGAAGTCAACCTTGCCGGGCTCAGCCTCAAGAACCCTTTCACTGTTGCCTCGGGCACCTTCGCCTCAGGCAAAGAATACGCCGACCTCTGGTCAAACCTTGACAAAAGGGACCGTCCCCTTTGTCATGCCTCACTTTCCCTACTAGGCGCGATAACCACCAAGGGGGTCTCGCTCAATCCCTGGCCTGGCAATGAGGGGATCCGCATTACCGAGACCGCCAGCGGCATGCTCAACTCCATTGGCCTGCAGAACCCCGGGGTAGAGGAATTCTGCGCAAAGGACCTGCCCTGGCTGGCCACCCAGGACGTGCCGGTCATAGTCAACGTAGCCGGGCATTCCACAGAAGAGTACGTCGCGGTCATCCAACGCCTGGAGCAAGAGCGCACCGTGTCAGCCTTTGAGATAAACATCTCCTGCCCCAACGTGGACTGCGGAGGTATCAGCTTTGGCGTGGACCCCAAGGCAGCATCGCAGGTCACCCAGGCCTGCCGCAGCGCCACCAAACGCCCGCTCATCATCAAGCTCACCCCCAACGTGACCGACATCACCACCATAGCCCGAGCCTGCGAGGCAGCTGGCGCTGATGCGCTGTCCCTCATCAACACGGTTGCCGGCATGGCAATAGATGCCAAATCACGCAAGCCTGTCTTTTCTCGTAAGGTCGCAGGTCTTTCCGGCCCAGCCATCAAACCCATAGCCCTCTATGCGGTGCACCGAGTCTTCAACGCAGTAGACATTCCGCTCATTGGCATGGGTGGCATTGCCAGCGCAGAGGATGCAGTGGAGTTCCTGCTTGCTGGGGCAACTGCCATCGCCCTGGGCAGCCACAACTTCACAGACCCGCTCGCTGTGCCACATATCCTGAAAGACTTCATGCACTGGTGCGAACAGGAAGGCATAAAAGACGTCAGTGAGCTGATAGGAGGACTGCAATGAACCAGGCAGTGAACCAGGCAGCGAACCCACAGGACAACCCGGCAGAGCAGGTGATCATCGCCCTCGACTGCCCAAGAGAGGAGGCCATGAGCCTGGCCCAACAACTCAAAGGCGCCGCACACTGGCTCAAGGTGGGTATGACGTTGTATTATGCTGCGGGCCCTTCCATCGTAAGCGAACTCAAAGAAATGGGTTATCGGGTCTTTATAGACCTGAAGCTGCACGACATACCGCACCAGGTCAAGGGCGCGGCCGCCTCTGTTGTCAAGGCAGGCGCCGACATGCTTACCGTGCACGGCTGTGGTGGTGCGGCAATGCTCAAGGCTGCTGCTGAGGGAGCGGAGCAGGGAACTGCCGAACGGGCGGAACAGGGCCACAAACCGCTGCTTCTTGCCATCACCGTGCTCACATCCATGGATGAGCTCACCCTTAAGCAGGTAGGCGTGTCACGGGAGCTGGAAGTCCAGGTTGAATCCCTCGCTCTTCTCGCCACGGAAGCCGGACTTGATGGCGTGGTGGCCTCGCCTCAAGAAGCACAGAGCCTGCGTACCCTCCTAGGCGATGAGGCTGTGATAGTGACTCCGGGTATCCGCCCCAGCGGGGCGGCAATCGATGACCAGAGTCGCATTGCAACCCCAGCGCAGGCCCTGCAAAACGGCGCAAGCCACCTGGTCATAGGCAGGCCGATAACCGCCGCCCAAGACCCCAAGGCAGCGTTCCTCGCAATACTCGACGAGATCCGGAGGGCATGACATGACGCGACAAAGCATGACTGACGAGCAGATCAAGCAGGCTCTGAGCAGCACCAGCGCCATACGCAGCGGCCACTTCAGGCTCACCAGCGGGCGTCACTCGGATACCTACATCCAGTGTGCCCGCGTGTTGGAATACCCCACACTGACCATGCAACTTGCCAGCGAGGCGGTGGCCAGGCTCCCCAAAGGCCTCCAGGTCGACCTGGTAGCCTCCCCAGCAGTGGGCGGCATCCTCTTCGGCTTTGCCGTAGCAGCCGCGCTCGAGGCCCCTTTCATCTTCAGCGAACGCGTGGATGGCGTCATGGTCTTCCGCCGCTCCTTTGAGGTACCCCAAGGCGCCAGCATATTGGTGGTAGAGGATGTAGTGACAACAGGTGGCTCCGTCAAGGAGGTCTGCGACCTGATAGAAGCTGCTGCAGGAAAAGTGGCAGGGGTTGTCACCCTCATCGACCGCGGTGGGACCCCGGTCTTCTCGTCACCCTACTATCCGCTCCTTCGCCTTAAGACGCCCTCATGGGATCCCTCGGAATGCACCCTTTGCCAACAGGGAATC
>WRHL01000041.1 GCA_009783245.1 Coriobacteriia bacterium | reverse complement strand
TATAAGCTCGAAAGCCAATATCACCAGCGGAAGAAACGCTATCGTACGGGTCAAGGTATCGGTTCCTTGCAGCGGAAACACAACTATCAATGACACAACCAATAGTAGAACAACAAGGATCGCATCAAAGATGAATCCCAGTCTTGCCGCATATTGGAAGACTTGGACAGAGTGACCAGACCCCGGCTCTTCCTCACTACAGAGTTGCAGCGCTCCCGTTACTACACCTAATCCATTGAAGAGTAATATCGTTGAAAGGATCGCATAGACATAGGAATAGGCTCCATACGCATCTTGGGGCAGCACGCGCACCAACAGGAAGACGGAGACAAACCCTATTATCCTATTGATAAGGCTAGAACCGAATACATGAAAGAAACCTGTTTCACGAAGCTTGAGAAAGAATACAACGAGTTTCTCTTTTACTTTCTTGAGCATCTCTATGTAACTCTTTCCTCATAGGTTTCGATAATGAAGTCAATGACATCCTGCATTGTTTGATCCATTCCCACGTGGGCTTCGGCAAAGGCGCGGATGCGGCTTATCAGGTCATCCTGGGTCTCTGAACTATAGAGCCTGTCATGGTAATCCAATAGCACGTCGATATCCACCGGTGATTCATCGCCTGGTATACGGAGACAGAAATCGACCGGGTCCCTATTGAATACATCTATCTCGTTGGCACAGATAAGAGGGATCCCTTTTGCCAGATACTCACGGCTCTTCAGTGCAGAAGAGACGGTCAGGTTCTTGCGATGAAGCCCCAGGCATTCTATTGCAAGAGAGCTCTTATCGTAAAGGGTATCCAGTTCTTCAGGGTTACAGTAGCCATGGAACAGGACTCTCTTCTCTATACCAGCTGCCTGCGCCTGCTTTCTCAGCGCACCGATCACATCACCATCTCCGGCGACATGTAGGACAAGGTCCCTCAATGAGCCTTCCTTCTGATAGTACGCAGCCATTCCTGCAATAAGACGATCAAGTCCATGCCAGCTTGCGAAGTATGAAACAGCAAGCATGTTGACTTCACTCAGTGATGGCGCTGCTTCTTTCTTTGCTATAGAGGAAAGGTCTATTCCGTTGATCATGTGGATAGACCCTACCCCAAATATCTCCTTCTCTTGTGCGGGGCTTGCAATCCGGTCGACGCAGGTTGGCAACCTCTTCCGGCTCCGCTTGTCCTTGAGAAGCGCTGGGAAAAGAAGGGGGGCTCTCATTTCATCATCGTAGGGGTACGTGGGTACTTCAACAATGATCTTGAGATCAGGATTCTCCCTCTTTACCTCTTGCAGGAATGCTATCAGGTCCCTGCTGAAGAATCGGGGTCTTCGAAGATAGAGGAAGGAGTATTCGCGCAGACTCTCCGCCCTTGACCAATGCACCCCATCAGAGAAAAAAGGAAGGCATGATACTACTTTTGCCCCCACAGACTCAGGTTGTTCACAGAGAATGAAATCACAGCCAAATCCAGCATTGCGAAAAGCCTTTACCTGTGCTGCGACTTTTTTCTCGATACCACCCAGCTTGCTACCTTTCTGGATGTCCTGATAGTAAAGGTAGCATCCCTTGATTCCATTTTGTGAGTCCTGCGTCATGATGTTCTTTGTCTTTCCCTGCTACTTCAATAAACCAAATACCTACTAGTATTACGACATGTTGCCCTATAATAGCACCCATGAGAACCCTTGTGATAATACCTGCCTTCAATGAAGAAGAAAGCATAGTTGCTACTGTCGATTCTCTGAGAGGAATCGCCTCTGCTGTTGATTACATTGTGATTGATGACGGCTCCATAGATAGTACCAATGAGCTTTGTGAGGAGCACGGCTTTCCCCTTATCCGCCTGCCAATCAACCTTGGCCTCGCAGGTGGTTTCCAAACAGGCATGAAATACGCGCTTCAGAAAGAATATGACGCTGCATTGCAATTCGATGCTGATGGGCAACATATTCCTGCTTTCATCCAACCGATGATTCAAGCGATGTATGAGACAAATGCCGATATAGTGATCGGTTCTCGCTTTGCTGAAGGAAAGAAGAGGTTCTCTGCCCGCATGGTTGGTTCGACCTTGATTTCAGGACTCATCAAGCTGACTACCGGGAAGTCGATCAAGGATCCGACCTCGGGAATGCGCTTATACAATAGAAGAATGATCGAGCTGTTTGCGAACAAGCAAGATATGGCGCCAGAGCCTGATAGTCTTGCTTATTGTATTCGCAAGGGCGCTAGCATTGTTGAAGTGTCTGTTGAAATGCAGGAGCGTCTAGCTGGAGAGAGCTACTTCAGCGCATCACAGACAGTTTCCTATATGTTAAGGATCTGTGTTTCTATTCTGATACTACAATGGTTTAGGTGATAGAAATGAGTATTCTCCTTAGAGTGTTCCTGGTGGTCTGTGCTCTCTTGGTATTGGTCTTTATGATCAGGCGCATCAGAAAAGCGGAAATCCACACACGGGATACGATATTCTGGTTCCTTCTTGCAGCATGCTTTGTCATTATTGCCGCGTTTCCGCAGATTGCATTCTTTTTATCCAGGCTGCTTGGAATCGAGTCTCCGGCAAACTTCATCTTCCTCTTTGTCATTGCCGTGCTCTTCATTCGAGAATTCACGTCTACTGTTGAGATTGCCAAGCTGCGTGAGAGAATCACAACGCTTGCTCAAGAGCTTGCCTTAGCCCAAGCTGGCACTGACAATGAAGACGCCATTGAAAACAGGAAATAGAACATACTGCATATTCTCGGCCCATTATTTACCCTACCTTGGGGGAGTTGAGAGTTATACGGACAGTCTTTCCAGGGCGTTGGTAGAGCTAGGCAATCGGGTGATTATTGTCACTTCGAATACTCACCATTTAGAACCGATTATTACGAAAGATAGCGTAACTATTGTCAGGCTACCCTGCTATGGGGTGCTCTCTGCCCGTCTTCCCCTGCCAAGAAGGAATAAGGAGTATAGAGAGCTCTTTGCTTATCTACAGAATCAAAGCGTTGACTATTTGATAGTGAATACCCGCTTTTATCCCCATTCGATTACTGGTGTCAAACTTGCTTCAAGTAAGGGTATCCGCCCGATTGTCATCGATCATGGATCTGCCTATATAACTTTTGGAAATCCCGTATTGGATATTTTTGCCAGAGCCTGGGAGCATTTGTTTACAGCCATTCTGAAGAGATATCCTGCTGATTACTATTCCGTATCAAAAAAGGGCCTTGACTGGTTACGCACGTTCAACATCATGGGGGCAGGTGTCCTGAATAATTCCATAGATGCTTATGCCTTTGCATCGCAGTCTTCACAAAGGAGTTTCCGCAGCGACCTTGCGCTCCCAGAGGAGGCTTTCTTAGTTACCTATACCGGTCGTCTCATCCCAGAGAAGGGGTTGAAGCCTCTCTTGGCTGCCGCAAAGATGCTTGAGGTCTACGAGGATATCATGTTCCTCTTTGCAGGCGATGGGCCCCTACGCTCATTGGTCGAGAGCGATGGGAAAAACGTGGTTTTCTTAGGACGGATCAGCTCTCCAGAAATAGCCACCTTATTAAAAGAATCGGATGCTTTTTGTCTTCCTAGCCGCTCAGAGGGTTTCTCCACATCGCTTCTAGAGGCAGCAGCATGCGCCACGCCGATAATCTCCACTGACGTTGGTGGCGCTCGTGAAATAGTACCAAGTGAGGACTTTGGCGTTATTATTCCTGATACAGAGCCTGAGACTATCAAAGACGCATTGCTTTCCTATTACCATGCTAGGAACACTGCAAGAGAAAAAGGTATCCGTGCACAGGAGCTTATAGCCAATGAGTTCTCTTGGAAAGGAACTGCAGATAAGGTTGTTGAAGCCTGCTGGAATGCACAAAGTGAAGAGCGGGATTAGAGTTGATATAGGACATCTCTTTTCTTTGGTTAAGAATCATGCTAAGCACCCTTGGATCTCTCTCTAATTACAATGGTAATACAAACCCCGTATCCTGTTGCGACCTCTCGATGAATCAGAACACTTGAGAGACTGTTAGAATATGCTAATGAACACTTGAAATAACGGTGAGCTATTTACTAAATATGATAAGCATTGGACTCTGTGGAAGGCATGTTGTATTGAAGAATGCAGAATTTCCTTACGTGTAGAACACAACGTGATAAGGCGATATCCCTAGGTCTGCTTTCTCTGCTCTCGCTTGGAGTCGCTGTAATTATCAGTTTTGTCTGCTATATCAGAATTGGCTTGACCAGCCTTGGAACTTGGTACAGCTTACCTTGGGTTGGCTTTGTCTTCACCTTGGGATTCATAGCTTCGGCTTTCTTCGTTTTTCGCCATGAGATTAAATCCAAACCAGAAAACCTGTTTCTTGTTATTGTTTTATCTACCACTTGCTTTTCATCCTTATCTTTTGGAGTACACGCTCCTTCTTGGGATGTTGGCCACCATTTTCGCTATGTTGTTGAATGGGCTAAGCCAAATACTGAGATCACCCTGACAACTGCTGAGGCAAGGATGGCGTATGGCCCTTCTCTCTACGATCAAGAGATAGAGGTATATGCCGGCTTTGAGGATCAATTCACCTACTGGGCTCCCTTAGGGCTCAAAACTCTGAATGAGTTTTCCCAGGCACTTGACAGAGCGGACTCGTTTATTGATGGGAGAACAGTTAAGGGGTCGTTTCCCCAGCTATATCAAAGGATTTCTTCTTTGCCGGCTTCATTGGTCTATGCGCTCTGTACCGCCCTGGGCGTTCCCTTCTCAGTTAAATATATGCTTACTCGCTTGATATATGCGCTCATCTATTCCTTTGTTACCTATTTTGGCATGAAGCAGCTCAAGTCTGGAAAAATGCTCTTTGCTGTGGTTGCCTTGTTGCCAACAGCCGTTTTCATTGCTTCAGATTACAGTTACGACTATTGGATAAACGCGTTTACACTATTTGCTGCAGCCTGTCTTGTCCGCGAGTTACAGACCCCCGATCAACCGATAACCTCTAAAAAGGCCATCCTGATGCTTGGAGCCTTTGTACTGGCTTTTGGGCCTAAGGCTATTTATTTCCCTGTCGTCTTGCTTTGCCTGCTCATACCAAGGAGTAAGTTCTCCTCAGCTTGGTCTTCAAGGGTCTTCAGGGTCAGCGTGGTGGCCCTATCCTTGCTTATTGCTGCAAGCTTTGCTGTTCCGTACTTCTTTATCACTGGGCCTGGCACAGGAGACTTCCGGGGTGGAAGTGATGTTAATTCCACCGAGCAGATCAGATTCATCCTTTCACATCCTCTGGAGTATTTCCAGATATTATTCACCTTCCTTTTTAAGTATTACTCTCTTCCCACCTCGCGTGAGTTCATTGGCTTGTATGCCTACCTGGGATTCTCTTCTCGCATGCTTTGGCTTTCTGTCTGTGCCCTTATAACCTTTACAGCTATTACCGATAAATCAGAATTCGATAAACCGATATGTACCTGGAAATCAAGAACGGGAGCTATCCTGATAAATGTGATAACCGCCTCATTGATAGCATCTGCCCTTTATGTGTCCTATACAGCTGTTGGGAGTGAAACTGTTGCCGGTTGTCAACCAAGATACCTCATCCCCCTCTTGTTCTGTACCTTGGTTTTCCTCAGTAGTCATCGCTTGGCTTGGCCGCGCTCATCTGAGAAACTGAAGACCCTGTATAACGCCTTTGTCTTAGCATGGATGCCTTTTGTCTATATGGTTGGTTTGTGGCAGGTATTCATCCGTTTTCTCTACTGACACCTAATCGACTATCTGGTCATTGATTCCAAAGAATTGTGCCTCAAGGTCCTTTGAGCACAGGTTCTTGTTATGGTATGGATCACCGTGGACATAATACTTGGTCCAAACGCTTCTCATGTACGCCGCCTCCTTGTCAAAGCGCGCCTGCTTCAACTTGTCCTTGTCGCTTCCACGGGAAAGAGACTCAAAGTGGTAGAACTCGACTTCTGGAGTGTACACTACCAACAGGTCAAGTTCTCTGACCCTCAGGCAATAATCGATATCGTTAAAAGCAATGGCGAGCACTTCATTGAACCCATCAATTAGAGTGAAGGCAGACCTTTTAACCATGGCACAAGCTGCTGTTACTGCGCTCAGGTCCTGTTCGGCATCATTTAGGTTGAAATATCCCCAGTTAGATCTTGGAAGATGGCGGTGTATCCGCACGGCCACGTCTGGAACAATGATGATCCCTGCGTGTTGGATGGTATCGTCTGGGTAGTATAGTTTTGCGCCGACAATCCCTACGTCTGCTCTCGCACAGATTCCAAGCATTCTTTCAATCCAGGTGGGAGTAATCACCTCTGTGTCGTTGTTCAGAAGGACAAGGTACTCCGCCTCACTCTTTCCAACACCACGATTTATGATCTTAGAGAAGTTGAATTCTCCTTCATAGCGCTCAACACGTATCCTGGAAGTTTGGGAGATTTTATTGTAGTACGCAAACACTTCTTCTGAAACGCTGTTGTTCTCTACAATGATAATCTCATAGTTAGCATAGGTTGTCTTTTTCAATATCGAGTCAATACAGCTCTCCAACACCTTCTTGTTGTCTTTGTTGGGAATGATTATCGATACCAGAGGTTGTTCTGGTGGAACCGCATACGTCACTTTATACGTGAAAGAACGTCGAGACTGTTCAACAGTAGCAGGGATTCCCATCCTGTCAAGATGACCCTGAACAGCTTTAATTCCAGCATCCGTAGCGTATGACTTGCTCTCCACATTTCCTGCAGTTGAGTTCTCGCTTGCTCTCCAGTGATAGAGGATCTTACTGACATGATGGACTGCCTGGGTCCTCTCGATGGCACGAAGAGTGAGGTCATGATCTTGTGCGCCGTCAAACTCGGCTCTTAGTAAGCCTACTTCATCAAGAAGCGTCCTCTTTATACAGAGAAGGTGACATATGTAGTTGTTGTTGCGCAGAAGGTCAAGATTGAAATCCGGCTTGAAGAAGGGGTCGTAAAAATATCCTTCCTTGCTAATCTTGTCCTCATCACAATAGAGGAGGCCGATTTCTTTGTCCTTGTTTATCGCCGCAGCATATTCAAAGAGAAGGTCTGGCTCAAGCAGGTCGTCATGATCAAAGAAACAGATATAGTCACCTGTGGCGGCTGCAATACCTACATTGGTGTTCTTGGAGATTCCCTTGTTCTCTTCAATTTCGATGTGTTTGATACGTACATCCTTTGACACATAGTTGTTTGCCTGATTGACCACTTCACTGTTCTTTGGGCTTGCCTGTACCAAGACAAGCTCCCACCTTTCATAGCTTTGCTCCCTTACCGATTCAACCATTTCACAAAAGACATCAAGGGGTGTGTTGTAAAGGGGGACTACCAGACTGAAGAGAGGCTGCTCTTCCTGCTTTGTGCTCCTTTGCATTTCCAGGTAGGCCGTCTTGACACGATGGCTCCTGAACCAATTGTCATATTCTGGGTCTGCCTGGACATGCTGCATTCTCCTTGAGGTGTCCTCCAGGATCCTTCTGTACCAGAATTCCTCAAGCATACTGAAGCCATTGTTCTCCTGCTTCTTTGCATCCTGGAGTATGAAGCAGCAGTCTTGGGGTGCCCCTGGTAGGCGAATCGACACTTCTGCTTTTTGAACTGACTCGGGTGAGGACCCAACCGGGTGCTTTTTCTCAACACCTAAGAAGACAGGGTCGATCTTGATTGGGCTTCCTTTTGAGTCAATACACAAGATAGACAGATCCTCGACCTGTGTTTGAGGAGGCATGAAGACAACCCCTCTTATGATGTTCTCTTTTTCGTCGCTGATGCATTCTCCGCAGTAAAGTGACAGCTGACGATAAAGGCTTTTGGCTTCATAGCCTGTGAGCTCTCTAACAAGCTGCTTCTTAAGCCTGTAGTTAAACCTCGACTCCCATCTAGCTCTGAAGGGAGTGATTCTTTTCTTAAAGACTGAAACGGTCTTCAGATCGGAATCGATCTCTCTGATTATCAGTCGCTGTGAAATGGCTAAAAACGGTAAAACCACCACACAGGTATAAATGTCATTGTCCATTTCTACAGGAAAGACACTACAGGGTAAATCCCCGCTTGAACTGCTTCGCGATTGGAAGCACAGTCGTTTCTCGTGCCTAACGCCTGATATCTGGGCTTTTATGAATATCTTACCGTTGCCCCTGCAAAGGCCCAGTATTGATATTTTCATTTTCCTCTCCCTGCAATAAAACGGAAAAGCATGGGATTTGTTTCTTAACATATTCTAGAATATATGAATACCTTATTCCTGTGTTTGGAGGAAACTCTATGAAAGGCATTATCCTCGCTGGTGGCTCGGGGTCACGGCTTTATCCTCTGACCACAGTGACATCCAAGCAGCTCCTGCCGGTGTATGACAAGCCGATGATCTATTACCCGCTGTCCGTCCTCATGATGGCAAGCATCAGAGACATCCTGATCATCTCCACGCCTACCGACCTGCCCAACTTCAGGCGCCTGCTCAAAGACGGCGGTGATTTTGGCGTCAGCCTTTCCTATGCCGAGCAACCCTCCCCTGATGGCCTGGCCCAGGCCTTCCTCATTGGCGAGGAGTTCATAGCCGGCGATCCCTGCGCGCTGGTGCTGGGCGACAACATCTTCTATGGAAACGGCCTGGGAAACCACCTGAGACAGGCGGTGAAACAGGCTGAGGAGCAGAACGGGGCCACAGTCTTTGGCTACTATGTGGATGACCCCGAGCGCTACGGCGTGGTGGAGTTCGACGCAGATTTCAATGCGGTATCCATTGAGGAGAAGCCCGAAAAGCCCAAGAGCAACTACGCGGTCACCGGACTGTACTTCTACGACAGCCGGGTCTGTGATTTCGCAAAACTGGTGAAGCCCTCCAACAGGGGCGAACTGGAGATAACCGACTTGAACCGGATGTACCTGGAGGATGGCACGCTTACCGTGGTGACCCTGGGACAGGGCTATTCCTGGTTGGACACAGGGACCATGGACACCTTGTTCGCAGCAGGAGAGTTTGTCCGTATCATAGAGAAGAGCCAGGGGTTGTCGATCTCTGTGATAGAGGAGATCGCCTACCTCAACGGATGGATAGACAAGCAACGGCTGCTTGACTGCGCCGAGCGCTATGGCAAATCACCCTATGGCGCGCATCTGAGGAAGGTCGCTGCGGGCAGCATCTATGTCTCCCCTGAAGGGAGCGTTCTATGAGGATCCTGATCTGCGGGGCAAACGGGCAGCTGGGCAGCGAGCTCTCGCGCCTGATAAAACTGGGGTTTGCTGAGATAGGGCCGGTGCCTGCTGTTTTTAAAGACGCGGAATTAGTGAAAACCGATGTTGCTGAGCTTGATATCACCGATATTGACGCCATTGATGCGTTCATGGCTGCAGAAAGGATCGACCTGGTCATCAACTGCGCTGCCATGACAAACGTCGACGGCTGCGAGGAGCATGAAGAGGCGGCGTATCGCATCAATGCACAGGCGGCTGGGAACCTGGCTGTGGCCTCTGCAAGATATGGGGCGAAGATAGTCCACATCTCGACTGACTATGTGTTCTCTGGCAACGATGCCACTGACCGCGTTGAAGACGATGTGCCTGACCCGCAGAGCGCCTACGGACGCACCAAGCTGGCGGGCGAGGTCTTGGTGCAGCAGGCAAACCCCCGGCATTTCATTATCCGCACCGCCTGGCTCTACGGCTACGTGGGCAAGAACTTTGTGAAGACCATGCTTGAGCTTGCCCGCACCAATGGGTCTATCAAGGTGGTTGACGATCAGTACGGCAATCCTACTTCTGCCAATGACCTGGCCTACGAGCTGCTGCGGATTGCTGCAACCGAGGACTTTGGCGTCTATCACTGCACCAACATGGGGACCTGCAGTTGGTTCGACTTTGCCTCTGCGATTGTCGACGGGGCGGGGGTTGCCTGTGAGAAGATCCCCTGCACCACCGATGAGTTCCCGCGGCCCGCAAAGCGCCCGGCCTTCTCATCATTGCGCAATAAGCGATTGGAAGACAGCCTGGGAGACGAGATGCGCGATTGGCGCGTTGCCCTGGCAGAGTACCTAAAGCGCTTGCCAGAGTTGGGAGATGTGCCGGTATGAGGACCTATCTGGTGACCGGAGGAGCGGGCTTCATAGGCTCCAACTTTGTGTTGTACCTGCTTGAGAGGTACGCGGACATCCGCGTAATCAACGTTGACATGCTTACCTACGCCGGCAACCTTGAGAACCTGAAAGCTGTTGAGGATGACCCGCGCTATGTCTTTGCTCAGGCGGACATCTGTGACGGTGCGGCGATGCGGGCGCTCTTCGAGCAGTACAAGCCCGACTGCTTGGTCAACTTTGCCGCTGAGTCGCATGTCGACCGCTCGATCACCCAGCCAGAGGTCTTTGCGAAGACCAATGTGATAGGCACGGTGACCCTGCTCAATGTCGCCCGCTCAGCGTGGCAGTGTGGCGAGGACGATTACGGCGACCACCGGTTCTTGCAGGTCTCTACCGACGAGGTCTATGGCTCGCTTCCCCTTGATGACCCCAAGGCCTTCTTCCGCGAGGATACCCCGTTGGCGCCTCACAGCCCGTATTCCGCCAGCAAGGCCGCCGCCGATTTGTTTGTCTTAGCCTATGGGGACACCTACGGCTTCCCGGTAAATATCACCCGCTGTTCCAACAACTACGGGCCCTTCCAGTTCCCCGAGAAGCTCATACCGCTCATGATCAACAACGCGCGGCACCACAAAAGGTTACCGGTCTACGGGGATGGCCTCAACGTGCGCGACTGGCTCTATGTTGAGGACCATTGCAAGGCCATCGACATGGTGCTTGCGGGCGGCGTCCTGGGTGAGGTGTACAACATAGGCGGACACAACGAGCATCCCAATATCCACATTGTGAAGACCATCATAAAGCAGGTCTCTGAGGCCTTGGATGACCAGGCTGTCAACGAGACGCTCATTGAGTACGTGGTGGACCGCAAGGGCCATGACCGCCGCTATGGCATAGCCCCTGACAAGATAAAGGCCGACCTGGGCTGGTACCCTGAGACCCCGTTTGCTGAGGGCATCATAAAGACCATACAGTGGTACCTGGACAACGAGGAGTGGGTCGCCCGTGTGACCAGCGGCGCCTATCAGGAGTACTACCAGAGCATGTATGGAGATCGCAGCTTATGACGCAGATAACCTCAGGGAAGACGCAGATAGTCTCAGGGAACTTTGTCTTTTCCGACACCTCTATTGAAGGTGTGAAGATAGTCGATGTCGCCTACTTTGGCGATGAGCGCGGGTATTTCATGGAGACCTACCAGATAGAGGATTTCATTGACGGGGGGATCGGCGCCCTCTTTGTGCAGGACAACCAGTCCTCCTCCAAAAAAGGCGTCCTGCGGGGCCTGCACTTCCAGATCAAGCACCCGCAGGCAAAGCTGGTGCGGGTCCTGGTTGGCGAGGTATTTGATGTCGCTGTCGACCTGAGGCCGGGCAGCCCAACCTACGGTGCGTGGGAAGGCGTGGTGCTCAGTGCGGAGAACCGCAGGCAGCTCTATATCCCGCGTGGTTTTGCCCACGGGTTCCTCGTCTTATCAGAGACCGCCGAGTTCTGCTACAAGTGCGATGATTTCTATCATCCCCAGGACGAGGGTGGCCTTCTTTGGAATGACCCAGACATTGGCATCACCTGGCCGAGCCTTGACTGCGACATTGTCTTAAACGAGAAGGACAGGCAGAACCCCACGTTACGAGAACTTGCCCTGTGACCATGAGGGTGAGACGCCTTGGCATGTGCCGGGGGACCGGCAGAGGGTATGTGGGTGTCAGGTTGACCCGGGTCCCTGAGGGAGCGCGGTTATCCGTCCTTGTCAGGACAGACGCCGGGCGTGAGGTACCCGCACTCTGGTGCCCTGACCAAGAGCAGAGCGGTAAACCTGGGCAGCTGCGTGGTGTGTTGGTTGTCCCTTTGTTGCAGACAGACCTCCTGACCATTGAGTTCATTGCCAGCTCTGCCTCATACCGGCGTGTTGCGACAGTCAGCATGCGTCTTGGCATGAGCGCCTTGAAGTGGGCGTCGCGTTTCAATTATCGGGCTAGAGCCCGGCTTACTGAGTGGCTGCGGGCAGTTGATACTGGGTCTCAGGCGGCGGTTGAGCTGTTACTCTGCGTGCCCGATGGCGAAGAGACGGTTTGGCGCCTGATGATCGAGGCGCGTGGCCTTGAAGAAGACGATGGGCTGGGCTTCTTGTTCTTTGATGCCAGGGGAAGGCCCTTTGCTGGTGAGCCGATACTGTTGGAGAAGCAGGTCATCGCCTTGGAAGGCCAAACCCAGGTGAGAGTGACCGTCTCTTTTCGCCTGCCCAGTACTTGCAAGTGCTTTTGCATAGCTGCTTCTTCTGTCCTCTCCCTGGAGACCCTGTGCCTCTTTGGGGTTGGCCCCGGTGAATACAACCAAGCCGTTGCCTTGACGCATAAGATCATCAAGGACGCAGCCAACGCAAATGATTATCGCAAATGGCGCGAGGAACACGCTTTGACCAAAGATCAGCTTGAATCCCAAAAGACATCAACCTTCCCTTATGAGCCACTCATCAGCATCATCACCCCCAGTTATCAGCCAAACCTGGGGTTTCTCAAGGAGATGCTCTCCTCCGTTTGTGCCCAAACCTATGATAAATGGGAGCTCATACTTGTAGACTCAGAACCCAAGCAGTCAGGTGTGGGCAAGTTGGTCTCATCTATGAAAGACGGACGTATTCAAAGGATAACCTGTGAGCAGAATCTGGGGATTGTTGGCAACACCAACCTGGGAATCGAACACGCCAAAGGTGACTACATAGCCTTTTTGGATTATGACGACCTGCTTGCTCCAAGCGCGCTTCATGAATACGTATCTGTTCTTGACAGGCATCCAAAAGCAGGCCTCCTCTATTGCGATGAGGACATGTTTGAGCAGGACGGAAAAAGAAGGGTTCCTGTTTTCAAGCCACGCTTCAACCGAGACCTTTTGTACTGCAACAACAGCGTGACGCACTTTATGATGATACAGAGACAAGCGCTTATGAAGGTTGGGCTTTCAGATGATGGGGTGAGTGGCGCCCAGGATTATGATTTAGCCTTGAAGCTTTCAGAGACCGACCTTGAGATAGTGCGCGTCCCCTCCCTGCTGTACCACTGGCGTATGCATAGCGGCTCAACCAGTGGGGATAATGCCACCAGCAAACCTTATGCGCATACTGCGGGAAAGGTGGCGCTTGAGCGTCATTTTGCCCGCAGAAGCATTGCGGTAGCTGTTGAGGATGGCCCTATTCCTTTTACCTACCGCGTACGGTATGCGCTACCAGAACCCCACCCTTTTGTTGACATCATCATTCCCAGCAAGGACCATGTCGACGTGCTGGATGCCTGCGTCAGCTCGATCCTGGAGAAAAGCACCTACGATAATTACCGTATCACCATAGTTGAGAACAACAGCACCGATAAAGCCACATTCAGATTCTATAAGGATCTCAAACGGCGCTCTTCAAGGGTAGATGTGGTGCGTTGGCAAGGTGAATTCAACTATCCCAAGATCATCAATTTTGGTATGCAGAACACTGAGGCGGACTATGCCCTGCTGCTCAACAACGACACAGAGGTCATATCGCCTGACTTCATCGAGGAGATGCTTGGGTACCTCCAACGCCCTGAGGTAGGTGTTGTGGGAGCAAAGCTTTATTTTCCAGACAAGCTGGTACAGCATGCGGGCATGCTCATTGGCCCCTTTGATACCGTAGTCCACATAAACCAGAACCTTCCTTCTTCTCACGGTGGCTATCTGAGCCGAGCTGAGCGGCCTGGTAATTTCTCTTCAGTCACCGGCGCCTGTCAGATGGTGAAGCGCTCTGCTTTTGATGCGGTTGGCGGCTATTCCGAGGAGTTCGAAGTCGGTTTCAATGATGCTGACTTCTGCTGCAAGCTCACTCAGGCAGGCTACCTGGTGGTGTTCAGCCCTTATGCAGAGTTGTTCCATCGTGAGTTTGTCTCGCGGGGCAGAGAAGAGGGCGACCCCCAGAAGATGCGGCGCTGGGAACTGGAGCGCAAGCTCATGATGGAAAGGTGGCCTGCGTATTTTGTAGAAGGCGACCCTTATTCCAACCCGAACCTCGCCCGCGATAACCGGTACTTCGCACTGCCTGAATGAGTGCTGCAATGCACGTAGAGGCGGGATTTGGTATCATACTGTGAGTAAATGCGGCCGAATATAGTTGTCACGTAATAGGGTGCGCTTATCAGAAACTAGGTGATCACAAATGAGCAAGGGGAAAAGACTCCTATCGGTTCTATTGGCATTTGTCCTGGTTCTTCCCTTTTCTGGCATACATCTCGCTTTTGCCGAGCCAGAGGACAGCGTAGACGACGGTTTACAGGCTCTCGAGGTTTTCGAGGAAGACCCTGCCATTGCGGAGGATGCTGAAGGTTCTAAGCAAGAGGGTCTCGAGGACCTCGAGCTGGAAGGCCTTGAGGATTCCTTCTGGGAAGACCCTGAAGGCCTTGAGCTGGAAACCAGCTCCGGCGCAGTGGTGAACCCAGCTGAAGTCATCGAGTATGTGTATCTCGATGAGAAAGTGGTCGCGCTTGGACAGGAGCAGAACGTCGCCTTCAGTCTTCTTGATGAAAGTGCGGAGATAACACAGGCAGAGATCACCTTCATTAAAACCGGCACAGAGCAGAAGTTCACCTTCTTCGCTGATGTGATAGTCGATAACGCAGCCCTGTTCACCTTTATCTTCTTTGAAAGAGAGGACGCGGACAGCTACCGGTTGTCTGAGATAGCCTATTGCCTCTCTGGATCAGAGGATGTCATCCGTGCTGATTTCTTCACCTTTGATGAGGGTCAGGAAGATGGGGGCTATTACTTTGATGTGGTGACGGAAGAGCTCTTTGAGGTTGTGGTAGCAGAGGCATCTGAAGAGGGAGAGCTGACCGTCTTTGTCATCACCGATGAAGGGGATTTTGTCTCAGCGGAAAGCGTTGAGGAGGCCTTGCTGCTTGCCGATGCAGAGGGAATCGAAGACTTAGAAGCTGATGAGTCGACAGGCAGCGAAGCTGCCTTGTTGGGTCTGGTTCCATCCAGTGACCTCGCAGAAGATGACCCTGCCTCACAGGATATCACGCTCCTGGCGCTCTCGGCTTCCCTGCAGACTCTCTCTGTCTCGCCTGCGCGAGAGAATTACCTGGTTGTCGCCTTGGATCCCGGCCACGGCGGATTGGATCCTGGAGCGGTCAGGGGCGACCTGGAGGAGAAGGACCTTAACTGGGTTATCGCAAACGCCTGCAAAGAAGAACTGCTTAACTACACGGGAGTCAGCCCTGTGCTGACAAGGACAGAGAACGAGAATCCCAGCCTGCAAGCCCGTGTCGACCGCGCGGTTGCCAATGGCGCAGATGTCTTTGTGAGCCTCCATAACAACACGGGGGGCGGCGCCGGAGGAGCAGAGGTCTGGTATCCCAACAACTCGACTTACCTGAACGCCGAGACCCATGTGGCAGGCGAGCAACTGTCGAACAAGATACTCACGCAGCTTGCCAAGCTTGGTCTGAATAACCGTGGTGCGAAGATGAGGAACGCCACGGGCAGCGAGCGGTATCCAGATGGCAGCATCTCAGATTATTATGGGGTGATCAGCGCAAGCCGCAAGGCAGGGATCCCCGGTATTATCGTTGAACATGCCTTTCTTGATGTAGCTGGTGACGCAGCCAAGCTGCGTGACAAGGATTTCCTGGTCAGCCTGGGAAAAGCCGACGCACAGGGGATAGTCGATCAATACGGCCTGGTCACCCATACGTCTGCACAAAGCACCTCGCTTTTGAAATACCAGTCCTATGTAGGGACTCTTGGCTGGGAGAGCTTTGTGTATGACCAGAAGGTTTCGGGGACCACGGGCAAGGGTAAGGCGGTCGAGGCCTTCAACATCGAGCTGCAGAACCAACCGGTGACCGGCTCGATACAATATAACGCCTTTATCCAGAACGAGGGTTGGCAGGGTTGGAAGAGTGACGGCGCTGTTGTTGGTACCGAGAAACAGTCGAAGGCGATCCAGGTCATCCAGATCAGGCTTACCGGGAAGATGGAAGCCCAATACGATGTCTATTACCGTGCGCACATCTCCAGTTTTGGGTGGCTTGATTGGGCTAAGAACGGCGCCTCTGCCGGCGGCCTTGGATCCCTCTACAAAACAGAGGCTTTCCAGGTGGTGATCCTGCCTAAGGGAGCGGCAGCTCCTGGACCGACCGGCACTCCCTATTGGGAGAGCAGCATTGTCTCTTCTTCTGTTGCCTACCAGGCGCATGTGCAGAACCAGGGATGGAACAGCATCGTAACCAACGGAACCGTTGCGGGGACAACCGGCCTCAGCCTGAGGGTGGAAGCGCTGAAGATATCCCTGGCAAGCCAGGGATACCCTGGAGGGATCCAATACAACGCACATTGCGCCTTTTTGGGTTGGCAGGGTTGGAAGAACGGTGGTGAGGTTGCCGGAACCACGGGGCAGTCGCGTCAGATGGAGGCTATCCAGATCAGACTGACTGGTGAGATGGCGGATCGCTTCGATGTGTATTACCGCGTCCATTCCGCCTACCTGGGTTGGCTTGGTTGGGCGAAGAATGGTGAGAGCGCTGGCTCAGCGGGGTATAGCTATCGCATGGAAGCGTTGCAGATCGTGCTTGTTTCCAAGGGTGGTAAAGCGCCGGGAAGCACCGTTGGAGCAAACAAGCAGAAGTCCTATGTGCAGTATTCCACCCATGTCCAAAACGTAGGTTGGCAGGGCTATGCTGCTGACGGCGCCACAGCAGGGACTACTGGCCGTAGCCTACGGGTGGAGGCACTGAGGGTCTCCTTGGTTAACCAACAGTATCCTGGAGGAATCCAATACAACGCCCATTGCGCCCTCCTTGGCTGGCAGGGCTGGAAGAACGGTGGTCAAATCGCAGGGACCACGGGACAGTCGCGTCAGGTGGAGGCCATCCAGATCAGGCTGACTGGTGAGATGGCGGATCGCTATGATGTGTACTACCGCGTCCATTGCGCGAACTTTGGTTGGCTTGGTTGGGCCAAGAACGGCGCGAGCGCTGGTTCGGCGGGGTATGGCTACCGCATGGAAGCGCTGCAGATCATGCTTGTTCCCAAGGGCGATAAAGCTCCGGGAAGCACCGCTGGGGCTTTCAAGGAGCTGGCGCCGGTATCCGGTACACCGATAATGGGATCCACGAGCACCACGGTCGATCAGATGGCCCGCAGATATAACGCCACCGGCCGCACCTATCCCGCGTCGGTTTACTCTACCAAGGGAGCGCCGACTATCCGGGATTTCTGCCAGATTGTGTATGAGGAGGCGATTGCCGAAGGCGTGAGGCCTGAGGTGGTGTTCTGCCAGGCCATGTATGAGACCGGCTGGCTGGGCTTTGGCGGCGATGTGAAGGTCGATCAGTGCAACTTCTGTGGCTTGGGCGCAACCGGCAGTGTTGGAGGCGCAACCTTCAGCAGTGTCCGTGAAGGGGTCAGGGCACATGTGCAGCACCTGAAGGCCTATGCGGTGCCGGGCTTGAAGGCCTCCGACCTGAAGAATCCCTTGGTCGACCCGCGTTTCGACCTGGTTACCAAAGGATCAGCTACAACGCTTGAGGCTCTGAACGGCAAATGGGCGGTCCCAGGTGTTGGTTATGGCGAGCGCATCTCCTCTATGATCGACGAACTATATAAAGCGTAACTTTTAATACAAATATTGCCTTATCTTTGGCCTGACTGACTGCTAGAATGGTCGCTAGCTTTCTATTCATTTGTTTAAGGGGAGAATCAAAAGGAAACTATCATGAGAAGAAGAGTTCTTTACGTATTGCTCAGCCTGGTCCTGTGCTTCTCGCTTGTGCCGCTTGCCGGCATGGGTTTCGCCTGGGCCGATGAGGCCGCAGAAGAAGAGGTGGAGCTGGGATCCGTCGAAGGGGACGTGACCGAAGGCGCTGATGACGACG
>WRHL01000040.1 GCA_009783245.1 Coriobacteriia bacterium | reverse complement strand
TGACGGCGATCTTGTTGTCGCCATAGCCCTCGAGCACTACGTCGAAGCTGGTCTTCTCTTCGGCTGCTTCCTCGGCAGCGTCTCCACCAGCGGGCATTGCCGCAAAGGCCATTGGAGCGGCAGCGGAAACGCCAAATACCTCTTCAAGTTCCTTGACGAGCTCTGAAAGCTCAAGCGCCGGCATCTCTTTTAAAGCCTCAATGATCTCTTCTCTTGTTACAGCCATGATTGGCTCCTTTCTGTTCTGAATGATCTCAGTTTTCCTAATAGACTTTCATGCTGCTTTCTCGCTGATAGCGCCAAGCACGCGCACCAACTGGGAAGCAGGGCCATTGAGCACCTGGACAACGCCAGCAAGCGGACTGCGAATGGTACCAATGAGTTTTGCGATAAGCTCCTCGCGTGACGGCAGGTCAGCAATCGCTCTGACCTGGTCAGCGGTCATGATCTCCTTGTTGAGATAACCGCCTTTTATCTTGAGCTTCTCGTTCTCCTTTGCGAATACTTTGAGCGTCTTGGCAGACGCAACAGGGTCTCCGCTGACGAACACAAAGGCTGACGGGCCTTCGAGCACTTCTCCGATACTGGGGAATTCCAGATCGGCTAGGGCGAATTCGGTCAGAGAGTTCTTATAGACCTTGTACGAAGCACCCAGAGCGCGGATCCTGGCGCGCAGGTCTTCAGCCTGTTTGACGGTCAGGCCGCGGTTGTCGACAATCCAGATAGCATCCGACGCATCAAGGTCATCTTTGATCTTCTTGACAGTCTCGATCTTGGCTTGGTTGGGCATAGAGCACCTCCTCTCAAAACAAAACGACCCTCGCTACAGACAGTGAGGGCCGCGTCTTAAGAGGAAATCGATTTTCCTTTTAACGACCACCTCGGCAGGCTGGACATTCTGTCCGATTAAGCTTATTAAGCGCCGGCTGTCTTCGGTAGCGATATTAACCGTAACATTTTCCCAGTTACCAATACAACAGTCAAGGACAGAATAGGGACGGTTCTATTTTTCCTTGGGGGTGATGGCTGAAGCCTGCCCCCGACATCCGACCCTACGACAGGCGGGGGAAGCGCACGGTGATGGTGGTCCCCTCATCCAGGCGGCTTTCAAGCGTAATGCTGGCGCGGTGGTAGAAGGCGCCGTGCTTGACAATGGCAAGTCCCAGGCCGGTGCCGCCGCTCTCGCGGGAGTGCGCCTGGTCCACACGATAGAAACGCTCAAAGACCCGTGGCTGCTCCTCGTCCGCAATGCCTATGCCGGTGTCCGCGACCATCAGGCTCACCTCGTCAGCGTTGCCTGAAAGCTCGATACGTACCTCGCCGTCGGGGCGGTTGTACCGGATGGCGTTCTCACTCAGGTTGTAGACAATGCCTGTGAGCACCCGCTCCAGACCGTAGATGGTGGTGTCGCCAGTGCATACCAGGTCAACCAGCACCTGGTTCTGCTCTGCAAAGGGCGCAAGGCGAGCAAGCACATCGCCGGCAACCGTGGCCAGGTCCACCCGCAGGGCATGTGTGGTGGTATTGCCGGTTGCCGTGTATTCATCCAGCTGGGAGAGGGCGAGCACGTCGTCCACCAGGCCGCGCATATAACCGGCCTCCTCAAAGATCAGCGCCGAGACCTCCGGGACATCCTGCGGCTCCACCGAGCCGGCCTTCAGCAGCTCGGCATAACCCGCTATCACCGTCAGCGGCGTCTTGAGCTCATGTGAGACGTTGGAGACAAAGGCGCGACGTTGCTCCTCCACCTCCCGCGTTTGCCGCTGGATACGCTCGCGTTGCTCTTCGATGCGCTTGAGCAGCGGCTCAAGCTCGAAGTACATCTCGTCTTGCAGAGGGTCGTCAAGGTTGATGTCATTGAGGGGCGCGATGGTGCGACGGGCGATCCATTGTGAGATCAGCACAGCAGCAAGGACCACCACTATGAAGAGCAGGATGCCGGGGATGACCAGGCGGCTGAGCACCGAGAACGCCGTGTTGTGCGCAGACGAAAGACGCAATACCGTGCCGTCGTCGAGGCGCAGGGCGTGGTAGTAGGTCACCTCGGAATAGGTGGCGGAGAGCCGGCTCGACGAGCCCTCGCCTTTGGCCAGAGCCTCGATGACCTCCGGGCGGTCGGCATGACTATCCATCAGCGCCGCATTCTCGCTCCGGCTGTCATAGAGCACCGTGCCGTCCGCGGCGATCCAGGTCACGCGGATCTCTTCAGTGCCTAACGAGGAGAGATAGGCCGTACGGTTCGCATCCTGCGACGCGCCCTGTGGCAGGCCCTGCTCAATGAGCAGCAGGCTGTTGCGCAGGTCGCGCTGCTCCTTCACGCCAATGGTGTCATACAACGCCCAGATGGCAGTCGCGCTGCAGATCGCTGCTGTCACCAGGCTGACCAGCAGGATGGCTCTGAGGATGCGGGAGCTCAGCGTACCCATTCTAGACTTCATGGCTTCTCAGCCTCCTGATTCTTCCCGTTCATTTGCGAGCCCGATAACCTACGCCGCGAACCGTCTCCACAACAACGGCTCCTACGCCCAACTTGTGGCGCAATGTTTGGATATGCACGTCGATGGTGCGCGTATTGCCCTCATAGCTCCAACCCCACAGAGCCTCAAGCAGCTGCTCGCGGGTGAATACCAGGCCGGGGTTCTCCATGAGGAAGCGGAGCAACTCGAACTCCTTGAGGGTGAGGACAACCTTCTCCTCCTCCACAGTGACGATATGCTGTTTGCTGAAAAGTGTGACAGGGCCTGAAGTCATGCCCTTATCGTCAGCGCCCTCCATGCCCTGCCCGCCTGCGCGACGACGCAGCAGCGCATTCACGCGGGAGACCAATTCCAACATGCCAAAAGGCTTGATGAGGTAGTCATCAGCGCCGCTGTCCAAGCCGGTCACCACATCATACTCGGTGCCCTTGGCGGTCATCATCATGACGGGCAGTTCAGCGGTTGCGGGCTGACTGCGCAGGCGCCGCAGAATGCTTATGCCATCCTCGTCGGGCAGCATGATGTCAAGCAGGAATAGCTGTGGCAACGCCTCAGCGCAGGCCTCATACAGGTCGTTTGCCTTCTCAAAGCCAACGGCTTCCAAGCCGGCCTGCTTGAGCGCATACAGCGTGAGGTTCCTGATATTGACGTCGTCTTCTACGTAATAAATCATGTTGTCTACCCCAGCGCCTCACCTTTGAGAATGCCTGTCAGGGAGTATTCTACCCATTCAGCGAAGTTTTGTGCATGGTCTCCAATGCGCTCCAGGTACTTCGCCACTATGATCCACTCCAGCGCAACCTCGCTGATGTTCTCGTCCGTGCGGATGAGCTCGATAAGCTCGCGGCGCGTGAGGGCGTACAGGCGGTCGACCTCACTGTCAGCCAGCATGACCTCATGCACAAACCCCACGTCCTTCTTGACAAATGCGTCCAGGGCCCCGCGCACCATGGCGGTCGCAGCCTCGGCAAGCTGCGGCAGATGTCCCATGCGCTCGATTGGCCATGGTGGGTTCGCGTCAAGGGCGATCCGGCAGATGTCCGCCGCCTGATCCCCAATACGCTCCAGGTCGGTGATCATCTTGAGCACCGACGAGATGACGCGCAGGTCGCGCGCCACCGGTTGCTGCTGTAACAAGAGCTTGAAGCACAGCGACTCTATGTCGCGTTCCTTGCGGTTCACCAGCACGTCGTCATTGATGACCCGTCGGGGTTTGACCCGGTCCCTACCGGTGAACACTGCTGCAGCCCCCTTGAGCGCCCGCTCGACAAGGGCTCCCATCTTGAGCACTTCGCGGTCAAGCTGCTCCAGTTGCTCATCAAAATGCATTCTTGGCGACATCAGCCAAACCTCCCAACTATCTGCCTGCCTATGACAAAACGCCCCGTCCCTTTTGTCATGCCAAAAGGGACCGTCCCCTTTGTCATGCCCACCATCAGCCGAACCTCCCTGTGATGTAGTCCTCGGTGCGCTTCTCGCGCGGGCGCGAGAAGAGGCGCTCGGTGAAGCCGTATTCCACCAGCACGCCCAAAAGGAAGAATGCTGTCCGGTCCGAGATACGCAGCGCCTGCTGCATATTATGGGTGACGATAACAATGGTATAGCGGTCCTTGAGCTCAATGGCGAGGTCCTCGATCTTCGCGGTTGAGATGGGGTCCAGGGCCGAGGTCGGCTCGTCCATCAACAGCACCTCGGGCTCCACGGCAAGCGCGCGGGCGATGCACAAGCGCTGCTGTTGGCCGCCGGAAAGGCCCAGCGCGTTCTTCTTCAGTCGGTCCTTCAGCTCGTCGAAGAGCGCTGCATCGCGCAGGGACCGCTCCACTATCTCATCCAGCTGTGCCTTGGACTTGATGCCGTGAGTCCGCGGCCCAAACGCGATATTATCGTACACGCTCATGGGGAAGGGGTTGGGCTGCTGGAACACCATGCCCACACGCTTACGCAGCAGGTTCACGTCCATGGCGCGCGCGTAGATGTCCTCCCCGTCCAAAGCTATCTTCCCGGTGATGCGGCAGCCTTCCACCAGGTCGTTCATGCGGTTGATGGACTTCAACAATGTGGACTTGCCGCAACCCGACGGGCCGATCAGCGCGGTCACCTCATGCGGGTAGATCTGCAGGTTCACGTCATAGAGCGCCTGCTCGGTCCCATAGAAGAGGTCGAGCCCTTCGATGCTGATACGGGGGATCAGATCCAGCGCCGCCAACTGCCCCTCGTCCTCAACCGGGGCCTGGCTATGCCCTGTGGTCCCCGCCATACTCAGCTGGATTCCCGCCCCCTCTGACTTGGGGGTGTACTCTGCAGTCATTCCGTTTGTTGTCAGTTGTTCAGGCATCAGCCGACCCCTTCGTGATACGGCGGGCAACCATAGCGGAAAGCGTGTTGATGAGAACCACAATGATCAACAGTACCACAGCCGTGGCATAGGTCTTATCAACGTGCAGTCCCTCGCTGGCCAGTAAATACATATGCACACTGAGTGTCCGCGTTGAGTCGAACACGGAATTAGGCAGCTCAGCCACCGACCCCGCGGTGTAGATCAGCGCCGCGCTCTCGCCAAAGATGCGCCCGATCCCCAGGATGACGCCCGCCAGGATACCCGGGATCGCAGCGGGAAGCAGCACGCGGAACACTGTGCGCAGCCTCCCCGCGCCCAAAGAGAAGCTCCCCTCGCGGTAGGAGTCCGGCACCGCCTTGAGCGCCTCCTCAGAGGTACGCATGATGATGGGCAGTATCATGATGGCCAGCGTGAAAGCGCCGGCAATAAGCGAGATGCGCCACTTGAGCGCGGTCACAAAGAACAGCAGGCCAAACAGCCCGTATACAATGGAGGGAATGCCGGTCAGCGTCTCTGCCGTGACCCGGATGATCCCCACCAGCTTGTTGCCGCGCCCTGTGTATTCCACAAGGTAGATGGCCGCGCCAATGCCCAGCGGAATGGCCAGCGCCAGGCTGAACACCGTCATGAGCAGCGTGTTGATGAGCGCCGGCATAAGCGAGACGTTGATGGAGTTATAGGGCAGCGCAAACAGGTCCAAGCTGATATGCGGGATCCCCATGATCAGGATATAGGTAACAATGAGGAGCAGGGCGGCAGCAGTCACACCCGCCCCAAACCGCACAAGCTGCCGTAGCAGGAACCCCTTGCGCAGGTTACGCCTCGCCGTGCGCTCAACAGCGCCGGGAGAGATAGCGGCAATGGGAAGGGTGCCGGCGCTGGGGGTGGACCCAGGTTGCTCGTTATTCATATGCCGGCCCTCTTCTTGAGCAGGCTGAACAGCAGGTTGATGATCAGGATGAACACAAACAGCACTACGGCAGTGGCGATGAGGGCCTCGCGGTGGAGATCGGCGGCATAGCCCATTTCCAGCACGATGTTGCCGGTGAGGGTGCGGACGCCGTCGATGATGGAGGTGGGGAGGCGGACCTGGTTACCCACCACCATGACCACGGCCATGGTCTCGCCAATGGCGCGGCCTATACCTAAGATGACAGAAGCCGTGATGCCGGAGCTGGCGGCAGGGAAGACCACGCGGAAGACGCTGCGTTCGTGGGTGGCGCCCAAGGCCAGCGCGCCTTCATAGTAGCTGCGCGGCACCGCGTCGAGCGCGGCTTTGGAGACCGTGATGATGGTGGGCAGGATCATGATGCCCAGCACCAGCGCGGCGGCAAGTATGGAGAGGCCAAAGCCGCCAAAGAGTCGGCGGATAAACGGCACCAATACCACCAGGCCAAAGAAACCGTAGACCACAGAGGGGATGCCGGCAAGCAGCTCCACACCGGGGGTGAGCAGCTTGACCATGCGCTTGGACGCGAAGCGTGAGAGGAACAGGGCGCTGAGCATGCCAAAGGGCACGCCGATGACCAGGGAGCCGGCGGTGACATAGAGGCTGCCGATGATCATGTAGAGTATGCCGAACTCCCCATTACTGGGGAGCCAGCGGGTACCTGCCAAGAATTCGACGACGCCGATCTTAGCGAAGGCCGGGATGCCGTTGATCAGTAGGAAGAAGCAGATGAGGGCAACCGCGATGATGGAGACGCAAGCGGCCAGCGCGAAGAGGATATGTGCCAGCCGCTCGCGGAATACTCCAACCCTCATTACTTATTGATGTCCTCCCAGGTAGCAATCTCGCCCAGGAAGATCTTGCTGACCCGTTCTTTGCTCAAGCCGGTGATGGCATTGTTATTGCTGACGATGACCGCAATGCCGTCGATGGCGATGGTGGTGGGGGTCACGGCGGACTCAGAGTCCTTGAGTTCGCGGGATGCCATGCCTATATCGCAGATGCCGTCGATGGTCGCGGAGATGCCGGTTGAGGAGTCGCTGGTCTGGAGCTCAATGGTGACGGCTGTGTTCACCCCGGCATAAGCCTCCTTGAGCTTCTCCATGACAGGAGACACAGAGGAGGAGCCCGCAACCACAACCTTGCCAGAGGCGGCACTGTCCTTCTTGTAGGCAGGGGCCTTGTCATCCACGGCGATGTAGGAGTTGTCCGCGATGACCTTCTGGCCCTCGGCGCTCATGATGAAGTTGATGAAGTCCTGGGAAGCAGCATTGGGGGTGCCCTTGGTCACTATGTTGAAGGGGCGGGAGATCTTGTAGCTGCCGGACTTCACGTTTGCCGGTGTAGCTTCCACGCCATCTATCTGCAACGCCTTCACCGTGTTGTTGAGCGAGCCAAGCGAGATGTAGCCAATGGCGTTGTCATCGCCGGCGACGGTGGTCATCATGACAGAGGTGGAGTTGGTCACCACAGCGTTGTTGGTAGTGGCGTCGACCTTCTTGCCCTCGGCGTTCTCAGTCTGCACCTCGAAGAGCTCGACAAAGGCGCTCCTGGTGCCCGAGCCATCCTCGCGGCTGACCACGTCGATGTTGCCGGTTGGGGTCTTGACGCTGCCGGAACCTGAGCCGGAGCCGCTGCCGGAGCCGCTTCCGCTGCCACCGCAGCCGTACAGCAGCATGCTTGCCACCAGGGCTACCGTCAAAGTCATTACGATAAGGAATATACTCTTTTTCCGCACGGTTCTCACCTTTCTTTCAGAGCCGTCTGTCCCTGGCTCCCTTTCTTTACTTCTGTCTGCCGGATTTCCAACTGACATAGACAAGTACCAGCATAGATGCTGTATATCAAGTCGCTGTCAGCCTAATATCAAATCCATGTAAAGTCCGCTGACCGGCTTTGTAAAGTCCACCTGCCAGCTGCTGTGGAACAAGGAGTACAAAGGGGGGACGTGACAAAAGGGACGTGACAAAAGGGACCGTCCCCTTTGTCAAGTCTCCCCTTTGTCACGTCCCTTTGTCACGTCCCCTTTGTCACGTCTCCCCTTTGTCACGTCTTACATCATCTACTGTGCAAGCCTCGGCTATGCTGGTGTTGACGCTGCCGTTGGCGCCTGAGCCGCGCTATTGTCAGCGCCAGGGCAGTCGCGGTAGCCATAACCAGCACGGCATAGAGCCAGATCGGGATCACCGAAGCCGCCTCTGAGACCATGATGACCAGCGGCACTGCACCCGCCTCGATGTAAGCAAGTGACAGTATCGCCGCAGCTGGTTCAGGGCCTAGCGTGACAATGCTGTTGGTGTTGATGTTGGTCACCGCATGTAAGGTCCGTACCACCAGGTTCTTGTCGGCATTCTTTGTACCCGCCGGGAAACTGCCGCTGATCTCACAGAGGGCAACGTCGCCGCTCATCTGCTCAGTGGCGATCACCGCGAAATAGACACTGCCGTCCTTGAAGGTAGGCGCCGTGGCGACACCGTTTGCCAGGTTCTTCAGGGTGATGTTCTCCGGGTCGGCTGCCTCGATCTGGATCTGGTATCCAAAGATGGCGGTTACCCCCTTGACACCGAGCTGCGCCCGATAGAAAACCCGGTCATCCTTCTCCCAAACCTCAGGGGTAGAGAAGGTCAGCTGCAACTGCTCTACGGGCCTTTGGGCCTGCGCCAGCGCCAGCTCATCGTTGTAGCTATCTGCCTCGGGAATCGCCCCTTCTGCAGATTCAGGGTCGATGTCGGCATAGGCCGGCAGTGCAAGGGCCGGCGAATAGACTGCCAGCAGTAGCGCCAGCAGGCAGGGCAGTAGTCTGAGAAGGATTGCAGGGAGACAACGGTTGCCCGCTGTCTCCCTGCCGCCTCTTTGACCACTCAAGTTGCGTGAAGTAGCCATGTTGCTCCTCAAGTCAATCTTATTGGTTCAGTCCGTAGTCGCTGGCGTAGATCATGCGGGTGGTGAAGGTGGAGAGGTCGGCCTTGTTCAGCTCGATGACCTTGCCGCCCTTGTACTCGCCGCCATAGGTGGCATAACCGATGCTTGCGTCATAAGATAGATAGATGCCGTGGTAGTTACCAATGTAGTCATTGTCATGCTCGTGGCCCACAAACATACCCTTGACATCGCCGCGCTCCCGGGCAACAGCCCACAGGCCTGGGTTCGCATAGGCGGGGCACTCCACCTCGCCGCGCCGTCCGGTGACGCCGTGGCGCTCTCCGTCGAACCACATGTTGGTCCACTCCAGCAGCGGGATATGGAAGAACATCAGCGAGGGGATCTTGCCGTAGCGATGCTCGATCTGCAGGGAGGTCCGGTAGTACCAATCCACCTGCGCGGGGCGGATCCAGTCATAGTGCGTGCCGGTGATGTTGGAGCCATACGGCACCGGGCGGCTGATGCGGTCGGGAACCGTGGTATTGCGGTAGCGGTTTGAGTCCAGGGCCCAGAGGTTGTAGATGGGGGTGTCGCCCTCAGCGTCATACAAGAACAGGTACATGTCGCCTACGCAGCTGGTATTGTTCCCCTGCTTCTCAACGCAGCCGCTCATGGTGGGGCGGTTGACGTTACAGGGGAAGCTGCGGTAGTAGTCCAACTGGCGGATCTTATCCCAGCCAGCCGCAAGCGCGGTGGTGGCATCCTCGTCGTGGTTGCCATAGGTGATCATCCAGGGCACCTTGCGCTCCTCGCAGGGAAGCATCATCTGACGGATGTACTCCTGCAGCAGGTCCGCGGTCATGTTCCCGCCCTGCTGGTCTCCGGTCATAACGACAAGGTCGGGTTTCTCCTCATCCAGCAGCCTGTTGAACAGGGCAACGGTGCGTGCGTTGACGTTGGGGCGGTTGGTGGCGTTGATGTAGTCCTGATAGTCGGAGACCTGCAGGATCTTGAAGCTGCCGTCTGCGCGGAAACGCAGGCGCAGGTTGCTTGCAGCATCCAGGATGCCGTTCGCGATGCGGACAAAGTCCTGGATGTCGATCACGCCGTCAGCGTTCAGGTCAAAGCGGGCAGCATCCGGCCAACGAGGCGAGGTGTTGTCCACCATGAAGAAGGTCATGGCAAGCGACAGGGCTTCGATGGTGAACTCACTGACCGGGTCTATGGGACGGACGCCTATGATTGCGCCATCACCGATGATGGTCAGCTCAACAGTGCCACCCAGCTTGGCGGCCTTGGCGGCGACCAGGTTGATGGAACCGTCTCCCGCTGTGCTCGCAGCGACGACAGTCACGGTAAGCAGGTTGTTGTAGTCGACAACCTCAGGATCGACCATGAGGACTACCTGCAGTTGGGCGCCGTTGTCATGTTGGGCGAGTATCGTCGCACCCTGAGGCGCGAAGACGGAGACACTGGCAAATACACTCGCATCATAGTTGAAGGTCAGGTCAAAGGCATCAGTACCGCCTATATCATAGGAGTACACGCGTCCCGAGACGCTTTCACCAGCTAAAACCCATTTGTTCTCGTCAAAAGTCAGGCCGATAGAGCCGCTGCCAACCGGGTCGGCGTAGGCTTGCGTGCCGCCTTGGGACAAGCCCAGCCCAGTAAGCACACCGGCGCCAGCTGTCGCCAGAGCCGCTCCCTTGAGAAAATCCCTCCGTGATAATGCCATGGCTTTTCCTTTCTACTTCTGGTTCTTTGTCACTGGTTCTTTGTGATGACCGCTGGGCAAACCTCTTTCAGCTTGCGTTGCCCCGGTCGATTTCAGAGTAGTGAGTCACTGTAAACAGGTAGAAAGGGGCGTTTAAAGCTTTGATTAAACTGTGTAAAAAGTCTGTAGTATTTGGCCTCTATAACGGCCTTCTTGCATAAAGCTTTACACATCGGTGTGCCTTCGCTTTACATTCCGCAGATATGATGCTTCTCAGTCGAGTAAGAAGGAGGAGTAATCCATGAGAAGAATCCTGTCACTGTCCCTGTCATTGTTGCTTGTTTTCTCGGGTTTGATTCTGGCGGGCTGTTCAACGTCTCAGCCTAAGGCAGAAGAGAAAGCGCCGGAAAGCCAGCCCAGCACCACCACGCCCACCACGCCTCCCCCAGCATCCGATGAGGCGGTAAAGGGCTCCATCACGGTATACACCGCGTTGGAGGATGAGCAGGTCACAGAGTACCTTGCGGTATTCAACGCGCAATACCCCGATATCAAGGTGAACGTTGTGCGCGATTCAACCGGTATCATCACGGCCCGGTTGCTTGCCGAGAAGGACAACCCCCAGGCTGACCTGGTGTGGGGGACGGCGGCATCTTCGATGATGGTGTTGGATGACCAGAACATGCTGGAGCCCTATGCACCAAAGGGCATCGAGCGGATCCTGCCGCAGTTCAAGTCAGACAAAGCGGTTCCCACCTGGGTAGGTATCGACGCCTGGGAGACCGCCTTTATCGTTAACACCGAAGAGCTTGCGAAACTGGGTCTCACTGTATCGGATATCCAGGATTATGACGATCTTCTGAACCCCGCGCTGGCGGGTCACATAGTCATGTCCAATCCTGCCTCCTCTGGCACCGGGTTCCTCACGGTATCAGGCGTGCTGCAGATGAACGGTAAGACCAGCGAGGCTGGTTGGGACTACCTCACGGCGCTGCATCAGAATGTCGACCAGTATGTACACTCCGGGTCCAAGCCAGCAAAGATGGCGGCGGCCGGCGAATGCGTCATCGGAATCAGCTTTGGGTACGCCGGCATCAGCCAGAAGGCCAAAGGCGCTCCCGTTGAGACCATCTTCCCCGCTTCTGGGTCTGGCTGGGACATGGAGGCCAACGCCCTGATGAAGAAGAGCCAGATCAACCCCGCAGCGCTGACCTTTTTGGACTGGGCGATCTCTGATGAGGCGATGGACCTCTACAAGGTGAACTATCCCATCATCGCGACCGGCGGCAACGGCACCTATGAGGGATATGAGATCGCTGATCCTCTCAAGCAGCTGATCGACAATGACTTTGTCTGGGCGGCAAACAACCGCGATGACATCCTGAACAAGTGGGCGGAGAAGTACGACTCCAAGTCAGCAGCGCAATAAGCTGGCCTGGGTTTCCCTGAATCAACCGATATGAGTTTCCTTGAGATAGTACAAATCACCAAACGCTTTGACAGACAGACCGTACTGTCAGACGTAAGCGCTCAGATAGAGAAGGGTGAGCTGGTCTGCGTCCTGGGGCCCTCAGGCTGCGGAAAGACCACCCTTCTCCGTATCATCGCCGGGCTGGAGACGGCCACGCAAGGGCAGATCATCATCGACGAGCAGGACTGCACGCTGTTGCCGGCACGGAAGCGGAACTTTGGCATTGTGTTCCAGTCCTATGCGCTCTTCCCCAACATGACGGTCCTTGAGAACGTCGCCTTTGGGCTGAAGCAGAAGAAGCAGCTCAGCCGTGAGGAGCGGGAAGAGCGGACGGTGGATATACTGCGGCTTGTGGACCTTTTGGAGCACAAGGACAAATACCCACGTCAGCTCTCCGGCGGTCAGCAGCAGCGCACGGCCTTGGCTCGCGCCATAGTGCTTGAGCCCTTGTACCTGCTGCTGGACGAGCCCTTGTCCGCTCTGGACGCAAAAGTGCGCGTCAAGCTGAGGGGCGAGATCAGCGCCCTGCAGAAGTCGCTGGGCATCACCACCGTCATGGTCACGCATGACCAGGAGGAAGCGCTCACCATGGCGGATAGGATCATTGTGATGAACAACGCGGTTGTCGAGCAGATAGGGCGACCGCGTGAGATCTACGATAACCCCGCCACGCCCTTTGTCGCGAATTTCATTGGCACCATGAACTTCTACGACCACCAGGGCAACCTCTTTGCGATCCGCCCCGAGAAAGTTGAGCTGGTCGGACGCACAGAGAGCTACGACATGGTGGCGCGGGTGAAGGCGCTTGAGTTCAAGGGCGCTCTCACCAGGATATACAGCACGCTTATGGACAAGACAGAGATCTGCGTGGACATTCCCTCTGAGGTCTTCGACGGTGAGAAGCTGCACGAGGATGCCCTGGTCTTCTTGCGGATGCCACAGGAGCATCTGCGGGAATACCCTCTGGAGAAAGCGGTATGAGACAGCGACTGGCGCAGTTGAGACAGCGACTGGCGCAGCTGAGACAGAGGGCAGCATGAGACAGAGACTGGCACGGCTGAGTTTCGCACAACTCATCACCCTGCTCGCCCTGCTCGTCATATTCACCGTGATCCTGATCCTGCCGTTGTTCGCGCTCTTCTCCAAGGCGTTCTTGAACAGCAGCGGTGAGTTCGCCGGCCTTGCCAACTACGTGAAGTACTTCAGTACGCCGTCACTCAGCTCCTCTATCCTCAACACGATCGACATCTCGCTTTGGAGCACCGTCATCAGTGTGACCCTGGGTTTTCTGTATGCATATGCGCTCACACGCACGAATATCCGTTGCAAGCCCTTCTTCAAATACATGGCGCTGATCCCCATCTTCATCCCCACCATTGTGCATGCGCTGGGTCTGGTCTATGTCTTCGGGCGCCAGGGGATCATCACGCGCATGGGCTTTGAGGTGGCGCTCTATGGACGCGTGGGCATCATCCTCTCGGAGATCATCTTCACCTTTCCCCAGGCCTTCCTGATGTTCTTGGTTGCTTTGGAGTTCACCGATGGTCGGCTGTATGAGGCCGCGGACTCCATGGGCGCCTCTGGCCTGACGAAGTTCTTCAAGATCACCCTGCCGGAGATCAAATACACCGTGGTCAACGTGTTCTTTGTCTGCTTCACGCTTGCTTTCACCGACTTTGGCGCGCCCAAGGTAATCGGCGGCAGCTTCAACGTGCTCGCGACTGATATCTACAAGCAGATCGCGGGCCAGTTCAACATGAACATGGGCGCGGTGGTAGGCACGCTGCTGTTGCTTCCCGCGGTGCTCAGTTTCATTGTGGGACGCGTGGTGAATAGCAAGAACGCGGGAACGGTCAGCGCCAAGTCCACCAAGCTTGTTGTGGGGAAAAGCCTCAAACGCGACACCTTCTTCTTTGTGTTCTGCTCACTGATCACCCTGTTCCTGCTGTTCTTGATCGCCTGCCTTTTCATGGGGGCGCTGAGCTCTTATTACCCCTACGACATGAGCTTCACGCTGAGGAACTTCCTGTTCGACAACTCCTCTGGTGGAATCAAGAGCTATTTCAACTCGCTGCAGATGAGCATACTGACCGCGGTCTTTGGCACGATCTTCGCTTTTGTATATGCCTATATGATGGAGAAGACCAGCGGTTTCAACACGCTGAGAAGGTACGGGAAACTGCTCTCTGTGCTGCCGCTTGCCCTGCCCGGTATGGTGATCGGCATCTCCTTCATCTTCTTCTTCAACTCACCCAGCAACCCGCTGAACTTCATCTATGGCACGGTGACCATACTGGTGGTCTCTAACATCCTGCACTATTTCTCGGTGCCGTTCTTCACGGCAACAGGCGCGCTCAAAAAGCTCGACAGCGAGTATGAGAGCGTCTCCGAGAGCATGAACATCCCCCGCTGGAAGACCTTCCTGCGCGTCAGCGTGCCGCTCTCGCTGCCGGCGATCCTGGAGATATTCATGTACTACTTTGTCAATTCCATGGTGACGGTCTCCGCGGTGGTGTTCCTCTACAGCGCGCAGTTCCGCATTGCGTCGATCTCCATCACGCACATGGAGGAGGCCGGCAACTTCGCCCAGGCAGCAGCGATGAGCCTGCTCATCCTTTTGGTGAACGTCTGCGTGAGGGCGCTCTATGAATTCATAGTGAAAATGATCAAGAAAAGGAACAATGACGATAAGACCAGGCAAGTAAAGGAGTCGACATGACAAGGATCAAGGCAGTTATTCTGGATTGGGCGGGAACAACGGTGGACTTTGGCTGCATGGCGCCAGTCGATGCCTTTCTGGCGGCGTTTGGGGCCTTTGGTATCGAGCCAACCATGGACGAGACCCGCGCTCCCATGGGCATGGCGAAACGCGCGCACATCAAGACCATGTTGGACGGCGAGCGTCTGGCTGGTCTTTGGCGTGAGCGGTATGGGAGGGCGCATACTGGCAACGACATAGACGCTATCTATGCCGCGTTCGAGCCTGCCTTGTTCGCCACGCTTTCAGGGCATGCCGGGCTGTTGCCCAGTGTACTTGAGACTGTAGAGCGACTGCGCGCCAGGGGCATACTGATAGGTTCAACCACGGGATACACCCGCGCGATGATGGATGTTGTCACCCCACTTGCCGCAGCACAGGGCTATACCCCTGACTGCCTGGTTTGCCCAGATGAGGTAGCAGGAGTGGGGCGTCCTTATCCGCATATGCTCTGGAGGAACCTGGAACAGCTTGGCATAGAATCCATCGATGCGGCGCTGAAAGTGGGCGACACGCTTGCGGACATCCAGGAAGGCAATAACGCCGGCTGCCTGAGCGTTGGCGTGATCTACGGTTCCAGCCTGTTGGGGTTGGGTGAGGATGACCTTGCTGCCTTGGGTGAGGCCGAGAGATCCCAGCTCTATGAGCAGGTAAGCAACAGTTATTTTGGGGCAGGCGCGGATTATGTAATAGAAGATATCTCTCAACTTCCTCAGCTGATCAGGGCCCTAGAGGGTGAATGACATGCAGGATTATATGCTGGATTACCTGCTGGATTGCCAACCGGACAATATACTGGATTACATACCCGACAACCCCTATCTGCTGTTGACTCCGGGGCCGCTCTCAACCTCAAGGGGTGTGAGGGCTGCCCTGCTCAGGGACTGGTGCACCTGGGACGCGGACTACAATGAAGAGGTGGTGCAGAACGTGCGGCGGCGCCTGGTGGCGCTGGCAACTGCGCATACCCAGGATTACACCGCTGTGCTGATGCAGGGTAGCGGCTCTTTTTCTGTGGAGGCCTGTCTGGGAAGCGCGCTTGGGCCAGAAGGAAAGCTGCTTATCATGAGCAATGGCGCCTATGGCAAGCGTATGGTCACAATCGCTGAGACGCTCAGGCTGAACCACGTTGAGTACGCGCTTATTGAGACCGAGGCGCCGTCTGCCCAGGCGCTTGCTGGCATACTTGCTGCCGACGCGGGGATCACACACGTGGCCATGGTCCATTGTGAGACAACCACCGGCATGCTCAACCCGCTGGATGAGATAGCGGCCGTAGTGAGGGATTGCGGGAAGATCTTCATTGTCGATGCTATGAGCAGCTTTGGAGGGATTCCGTTTGATGTTGATGAACTGGGTATCGACTTCTTGATCAGCTCTTCTAACAAGTGCATCCAGGGTGTGCCCGGCTTTGGCTTTGTAATCGCCCGGCGTGCTGTGCTTGCAGCTTGTGAAGGTAACGCGCGGTCACATTGCCTGGACCTGTATGACCAGTGGAGGGAGATGGATCCTTCTGGCAAGTGGCGCTTCACCTCGCCCACACATACGGTGCGGGCGTTTTACGCGGCCCTTGACGAGTTAGAGGCAGAAGGTGGCGTGTCTGGCCGTCATGCACGCTATTGCCAGAACCGCCAAACGCTTGTTGACGGCATGCGGGCCCTGGGATTTGAGACGCTTTTGGAAGACTCTCTGCTCTCACCTATCATCACCTCCTTTTTATATCCCAGCGCTGACTTTGACTTTGGCACGTTTTACCAGAAGATAAAGCAGCAGGGCTTTGTGTTATACCCTGGAAAGATCTCTGCGGCGGACACTTTCCGCATTGGCAACATCGGCGAGGTCTACCCCGCTGACATCGAGCGTCTCCTAGAGGTGATTCGGGGTGTAGTGAATCATTAGGTACTCCTTTATTCACTCCGGGTATCTGCTCCCTGACGATGGTTTATACTTGACACAGGTTTTCAAGGCCCTGACTGTGACGAGAAGGAACTGACTATGAAGAGCATGAAGCATCTCGGTCTGCAGCTCCGCCTCACCATCTATGCGGGTAAGAACTCGGAAAAAGGCACCTTTGGCAAGGGGATCGCCACGCTATTGCGTGGAGTTGAGGATTATGGTTCGCTCAATGCCTCAGCAAAGAAGATCCACATGGCCTACAGTAAGGCCTGGCGCATAGTCAACGAGACCGAGGCTGGCTTTGGCTTCCACCTCATCAAACGCGACGGAGCCCGGGGCTCAACGCTCACCCCTGAAGGCAAGAAGCTCCTTGAAGCCTATGAGAAACTTGAGTCCACAGGCGCCGCGTATCTGGAAGAGCAGTTCAAGGAGATCGTCACCGTCCGCTGACCAGGGGCACTTCGGCTGTCACTAACCAATACTTGGATCCCTTAGAGCCCATCCCTGCCGATTTTCCGGGAACCCATGTTGCCGTCTGATACGTACAGCGTGATGGTCACTATGATGTTGTCCTCAAGCACGTAGTACTCGTTGTTATCGTTGAAGATCAGTACTTCATAGTAGCCTTCGTCGCCAAACAGGACCTCTTCGCCAAACCAGGCATCGCCTGTCGCCTGCCTCATCGAATACGTGCCCGGCGGGAGATCGATTGTGTGGCTCCCGCCACCATTCACCCACAGGGTCACAACCAGCGTGCTGCCGCTGTAAATCTTGAAATAGCTGGGATACGTGACGTTGCCCGCGTCTATGGCAATCGCAGAGCGCGAGGAGAGATAACCGCTGTTGTGGTACAGCTCGCCCGTAGCAGGATACGGCGTCTTGCACTGCTCCATCCGCTCGCTTGCGTCCTCAAAGCTGCTGATGACCCAGAATTCCAGGTACGCACCATAGAAATCGCCATTCTGGTAGAGTTTGTCCGCAAAAGCGTACTGGGACTTGTAGTACCAGGTATCAGAATCCAGAAAGCTGCTGCCTTTAAGCTCCCAGAAAGCATCGATCGCCGCCTCATAGTCGCCCTTCTCGAACAGCAACACCGCCCGGTCATACTCAATGTACAACTCGCACATATCTATATAACTGACAGAATCCTGAAACCCTCCCATGTCCCTGAAAGCCGTCAAAGCCGCCACATAATCGCCATCATCATACAGCGCGATGGCAGCCAGATAATCCAGCCACTCCTGTGCCTTGATCAGATACCCCTCGGCATCCTCGTAATCCCCCATCTCGGCAAAGGCGTCGTAGGCCTCCTGATAATTGCGCGCGTTATAGAGGTCAACAGCCGCTTGATACTTGTTCTCTCGCGTGATATTGATGCCCATCACCACGCCAACGGCGGCAAGCGCTAGCAGGACAACCACTACAATCGCGATTATGATGCCTTTTTTGGACTTCTTCTTGGATGTGGGTTCAGGTGTGGATGCAGGTGGTGGTGCCTGCGGAGAAGGAGCGGGCGCAGGCATCCCCGGCTGTGGGTACAAGGTAGGCGCGGGGAAATCAAGCTGTGGCTCTGGTGGTGTTGGTGGTGGAAAGTAGGTTGATGCTGGAACACCGGGAGGTGGTACCAGCGCAATATCTGCTGCTGGGGCTGCAGGTGGTGTATCTGGCTGCGGTTCTAGTTGTGGTTCTGGCTGCGGTTCTTGTTCTGCAAAGTAGGTTGATGCCAGCACGCCTGGGGGTGCAACCAGTGGCATAACCGCTGCGGGAGTTACAGGCGCTGCATCTGGCTCAGGCTCCGGTTCTTGCTCCAGTTGCGGCTCTGGCTCTGGTTCTGGCTGCGGCTCCGGTTGCGGCTCTGGCTCAGGCTGCGGTTCTGGCTCTGGTTCTGGTTGCGGTTCTGGCTCAGGCTGCGGCTCTGTTTCAGCAAAGTAGGTTGATGCCAGCACGCCTGGGGGCGCAACCAGTGGCATAACTGCTGCAGAAGTCGCCGGTGGTATATCCGGCTCTGGTTCTGGCTCTGGTTCTGGCTCTGGTTCTGGCTGCGGTTCTGGCTCAGGCTGCGACTCTGGTTCAGGCTGCGGCTCTGGTTCTAGCGGCGGCTCTGGTTCTGTGATTACCGCAGCAGCCGATTGTGCTTCAATCCATCTATAACCAGCCTCAACCGAAGTGCCGCATTCCGGGCAGAACGCGCCCCCATCGGGAATCCTTGTACCGCAAGTGATACAAAACATCGTCTTCCTCCCTACCATTCCAACCGCCGAAACCCACGCAGTAAAAGCACCCCAGAGTGTAACATATTCGTGTCGCGCACACCGCTCACGCGGTGTGCGCTTGTCGCCGGTTGTGTCTTCTCGTTATTAAGTAATAGAGCATTGACGCAATGTGGCTGCTTTTCCACACATCTCTCCGTCATTGCGAGCATTTGCAGCGCAAATGCGTGGCAATCCACGGCAGCGCTCGCATTGTTGCCAGTCTGTCACAGCCACAAGACTTGCATTGCCGCAGTATGACAAAGGGGACGGTCCCCTTTGTCATGTCCCCTTTATGACAAAGGGGACGGTCCCTTTTGTCACATCAAACGCTCCGTCCCCTTTG
>WRHL01000039.1 GCA_009783245.1 Coriobacteriia bacterium | reverse complement strand
GCCCATCCAGCCTTTGTTCTGCACATGGGTGCGATACCTGATGCCTCCGGCCCAGGCGGTGTTGTTGGTGAGGTTTACCTTAAGCCCCTCAAGGCGCAGGCTCTTCCCTGAGGTGCCTGCCACTGCCCCGTCATACACTAAAGGCTGCCAGCCCACATTCTGCACATGGGTGGTGTAGGAGACGGACAGTGAGCCCTTGGGGATGGGGGGCACCGTGGGGGTGGTAGGAGTGGTAGGTGTTGTAGGAGTACCAGCCGTCACTGTCAAGGCATAGGGCAAGCCCATCCCCGTGCACTGTGTGTTGGTTGGAAGGTAGTTGGCATCAAGAGCTGGATTGACTTCAATCGAACGGGCATCACCGCTGATATGGGTCTTCCAGGCGGCGAGCCCTGCGTTGGACAGGGTCTTCCCTGGGCGCGTGTCGGTGAAGCCAGATTTCTTACCCGCGATGTAGTAGCAGTTATCGTGCATGGTAGGGTTGCCGCTGAGGGCTGACATGCCACCAAGGTCATTGGAATAGCGGATCTCCAGCATCTGCCGGTTGAAGCTTGCCGGCTGGCTGATGATATTATGGTGGATGCTCGGGTTGACATTGGCGGGGCGCCTGGCATAACCAACCCAGTCCTGGTAGGTAAGGCCAAAGTAGATCGCACTGTGGTAGCGTCCACCGTTATTCACATTGACCAGGGTGTTGTTGTAGACCTGGGCATCCTTGGAACCATAGAGGCCTATGCCTTCCCAACCCGTTCTCATGATCAGGTTATAGCGCACAATACCCCCGATGTTCTCGTAATAACTCGGGTTAGTGGTGGTGTTGAAGAACTCCGGGCTGGTATCAAAACCGACCATGACCCCGGCTCCGTATATAATGTCAAGGATATTGTTCTCAATCAGCGCATCGGTCGCCCCACCTTTAGCATAGATTCCATTGCCAACAATGTCATGGATGTAATTATTCTGGACCACCATATTGTTGCCGTTGACATTATCTATACCCTCAGCGTTGTCATCGCCGCTAGTACTGCCAGGAAAAGCACGCCCTGAGTTGTAGATCTCGTTGTAGCGGATGGTGATGTTATTGCAGTTGGGCTTCACCTTGACCACGTCATAGCGGGAATCATGCAGCTTGCAGTCCTCAATGATGATGTTGGATGCGCCATAGGTATACGGGTTACCAGGCGCCCAGCGCCAGGTGGTCTCCATGCAGACGGCATAGAAACCCCCTATGACCTCAACCGCCTGCAGCTTACCACCCGATGCGTCAACGTCGAAGTACACCCCTGAGTGCTCACCGTTGCCCGGGTTGTAGGTGGTCAGGTCGATGATTGCCCATTCACCCTTTGCCGACTTGATGGTGATGTTCGGTCTACGGACGCGGACGTTCTCTCCCTCACGGTAAGTGCCGCTACGTAAGACAATGGTGTCACCTGCCTTGGAGACCGCCAAGGCGGCATTGATAGTCTTGTAGGGAGCGCTCTTACTGCCGTTTGCTGTGGCGTTATTACCAGAGGGGGAGACGTAGATGCTTCCTGCGGGGTCATTATAGGTATTGGTACGCGGCCCCACAGCGACAGGGGCGGCTAGCATTTCCAGCTCATAGTCTGCTTGCTCCACTGGTTGCAGGCCCTCACCCTCAAGCTGCCCTGTTGGCTGCAGATCCTCATCTTCAGGGGCGGCCAGCGTCTCCAGCGCGTCGCCCTCCTCCTGCTCGTCAGGTTGCAGGCCCTCGTCTTCAGGGGAATTTAGCGTCTCCAGCGCATCGTCCTCCTGCTCCACTGGTTGCAGATTCTCATCCTCAGCGTATACCGCACTTGGCACGGTAACCAACAGGCTGAGTGCAACCACCATGGCCAGCAGGGTGGAAATGGTCTTGTTCAGTGTTCTCTGGGCTCTCATGTGTTTCCTCCTCAGCATTGCTTTTGTGTCAGGGCTATTTCCAGGTGGGTTATCGGTTAGTGAATGCGTTCTCCAAAGAGGAGCCGCCAAACCGCTAGGTATGCAATGTTTGTCACCGAGGCTGTCAATTTTACCTTAATAGTACCGTCTTGGCCGGTGTTGCTCAAGTCGAGAAAGATGGTCTCGGCGCTACAGAGGCGCTTCAGGTATGTTCTGGTTTTATATTTGTTGAAAATCCTTTTCTTTTTCTGTGCAAACGGCTTCTGGCATCTTATCTCTTCCTATCCTCTTTTGTCATATTGACAGGAGAGCCCTGTCTTCTATAATGACTTTGAAGTCATATGACTTAAAAGTCACTTTGTTCGGGGAGTCGGTGTGCCTAAACAGACCTTCTTCAATCTGCCGCAGCATAAGCAGCAGGCTATAGAATCAGCTGCACTCGATGAGTTCGCAGAATACGGCTTTGACGCGTCCAGTATGAACCGTATCGTGGAACAGAGCAGGATTGCCAAGGGTAGCTTCTATCAGTATTTTGAGGATAAGAAGGACCTGTATTTCCACCTGATTGACACGCTCTTCAAGAAGAAGATGCAGTGTGTAGAGCCGGTCCTTATGGGCTATCGGGAGCACTCCTTTTCCCATAATATCGAGGCGCTGCTGCTTTCTGGGCTGGCGTTTTCCCTTAACGACCCACAGCTTCAGAGGATGGCAACCGATTTTGCGGGCAAGAGCCGGGAATTCGTTGGTGAGTTCCTGAAGAAGTACAGCCCTGAGGCCACTGATATCTATACCGCCCTGCTGGAGCATGCCAGCGAGAAAGGTGAGCTGCGTGAGGGGATAGTCATACCGACGGCAGCCCATCTGATCTCTACGCTTATAAATGAGGCATCTATCCTGATGATGGGCAGACTGGGTGTATTGCAGTCAGATGATGCCCTGATACAAGAGACACTGTCTTTTATTGAACGCGCTGTTTTGCGATAACCTGTTGAGAGGAGAGTTCATGTTGGATGAAACGCGTCGGTACCTGATCGAGAGCATTCCACTGCGCCATTCGGTGCGGACCTTTTTGCCCGAGGCGCTGCCAGAAGCGCTGCCCGAGCAGGTAGTCAGGTTCTTTGCCGAGCTCTCTGTGCCCTTCGACCACACCACCAGGATGGAATACTTCAAGGCCGAGCCAAGCAGGAAGCTCTACAACAACGGCATCAACCCTGTTGATAACCTGGGCTTCCTCGCCCAGACCGACCTGGTCTCCATCTCAAAGGCGGGGTTTGTGGGAGAACTGGTCATGCTGTACGCGGTCAGCCTGGGGATTTCGGTCTGCTGGTTCGGTCACTACAAGCTGGCCGAGGTGGGCAGGTATATCGCCGGCATCGCCACTCCTGACCGGATAAAGCAGTCCAACCTGGGCTATGGATATGGCAAACACATCGACGTGGGTGAGCGGGTCATCTGCTGCATGCCAATGGGACGTAAAAACGAGCAGAAGACGCGTTTGGTTGACTATGTCGCTGGCAGGAACGGTGCTGGCAGGAAACCGCTGGAGGAGTTGCTTGAGGATCCAACCTCGCTGGAGGGCATCCCCGCAGACATCAGGGAAGTGCTGGAGCTGGCTAAGCTGGCGCCTTCTGCCGCCAACAGCCAGATGTGGCGTTTTGGCTTTGGCGATGACTATCGGACCATCACGGTTGCCAAACCTGTGGGCTACAAGCATTTCAAGTGGGAGCACCCCGATGTGGATGTGGGCATGTGCGCCTCCCATATATGGCTTGGCCTTTTAGACAAGGGCTACAACCCCACAGTCAGTGTCAGACAGGATGAAGACAGGGCTTTCTGGTCATTTGCTTTATAATGCCTTGCAGGACAGAAAGGGACGGTTCAGGACAGAAGGGGACGGTTCTATTCTGTCCTTGAAAAGGACAGAATAGAACCGTCCCCTTCTGTCCTGAACCGTCCCTTTCTGTCCTCACTGAAGTGGAAAAGGAGGAGCAGTTATGGGAAAAGTCCTGATTGCCTATGCGTCGAAATCGGGGACAGCCAAAGAAGCAGCCGAAAGGCTTGCAGGGCTCTTACCGGTTGCTGACCTGGTGGATCTTTCGACAGAGGCTCCAGCACTGGAAGATTACAGTGCGGCCATAATTGGCGGCGGCGTGCGTGTGGGCTCGGTCCACAAGGACACCAAGCGCTTCATCGACGCGCAGAGCGCTAAGCTTGAGGGCCTGCGCTGTGCCTACTTCATCACCAACTGCTTTATCGATGAGATTGACACGATAGTAGGCAAGATGCTACCTGCGAACCTGAAGGAGAAAGCCGTCTTTGCCGGCTCCCTGGGCGGTCGTCTGGATATCGACAACCTGAAGGGGATGGATAAGGCCGTCGCGAAACTGGTGAGCAAGGCGGTGGGCGACGGAAAACCGATCGCCTCAGACCTTGATGAGGAAGCGCTCAAGCTGCTTGCCTCCAAGTTTGCCTGATAGTTTGAATCGGGAAATCATATGACGATAAAGACGGTGTTCTTTGATGTGGGGATGACGCTTATCGAGCCGGCGGTTTCTGAGGCGCTGGTGCTGGCTGAGGCGGCGGCGAGCTGTGGCGTTGCGGTTGAGGTAGATGAGGTTGAGCGATCTATCCCAGCCATGTATGAATACTACGAGGAGATGTTCAGGCGGGACAATTCCATCTGGGCTGACGACGCACGTGCGGAGGAGATCTGGATTTCGATGTACGGGTATCTCTGCGAGTTGGTGGGGATAGCTGAGATAGGGGCACAGGTAGCGCGACAGGGGTATGAGAGGTTTTTGGACCCGGCCAGTTGGCAGCTTTTTGCTGATGTGTTGCCTACGCTGGATGCCTTGCGCGGGCGCGGGGTCTCGCTGGGGATCATCTCCAACTGGGACAGCTCGCTAGAGCGGATAATCGCAGGTGTGGGGGTTGCGGACTATTTTGACGTGCTTGTCTCGTCTGCGGTGGTTGGGCTACATAAGCCCCAGCCTGAGATATTCGAGTTTGCGCTTACGTCCATGGGTGCGAAAAGCGCTGAGAGTATGTATGTGGGCGACCATGTGGATGCCGATGTCAAGGGCGCGATGCTGGCTGGTATTGCGCCGGTGCTGATCGATCGGGAGGGTCGCCACACAGACGGCGATGGGTACGTGCGTATCCACGACCTGCGTGATGTACTGAAGTACGTTTAACAGATGCGGGGGAGTTGTTCGCCTACGAGCATGTCCAAGATGCGTTTGGAGCCAAAAGCGGTGCGCAGGTAGACGCGGGGGTTAGTGTCGCCGCTGGCGGCGTCCAGCGCGCAGACTTCTCCGATAAGGGCCGCGTCTTGCCCGTAGGGGCTCTGCCGCATGGCCGCGAGTGCAGCTTGGGCCTCTTTGGCGGGGACAACGCAGACCATCTTACCTTCATTCGCCACCTGGAAGACGTCGTAGCCAAGCATGTCGCAGGCGCCCCGTACCTGGTCTTTCAACGGCACTGCCTCCTCATCGACTTCCAGGATAGTGTTGCTCTGGCGGGCGAACTCATTGAGTGTGGACGCGAGACCGCCACGCGTGGGGTCTCTAAAGCAGCGGGCGTTTGGCGCCGCCTCAAGCACAGCGGCGACCAGATGGTTGAGCGGGGCCGCGTCACTTTCCAGCGTGGTGGTAAAGCTCAAGCCTTCGCGACAGGAGACAATGGCTATACCGTGGTCGCCCAAGGTCCCGGAGAGCAGGATGGCATCACCGGGTTGGCAATTCTCACCTGACAGCTGGACGTTCGGCGTCAGCACTCCCACACCGCTGGTGGTGATGTAGATGCCGTCGCCCTGGCCGCGGTTCACCACCTTGGTGTCACCGGTGACAATAAGCACATCTGCCTCGCGGGCAGCCTCTGCCATTGAGGTGCAGATGCGCCGCAGGTCATCCAGGGCAAAGCCCTCCTCAAGCGTGAAGGCCACAGAGAGCCATAGCGGCTTGGCGCCGGAGGTGGCGATGTCATTGACGGTGCCGCAGACGGCCAGACGGCCTATGTCGCCGCCAGGGAAGAAGTGGGGTGTGACCACAAAGGTGTCGGTGGTGAAGGCCAGGTTGGCCGCATGGGGCGGCAGGGGGAGCACTGCGGCATCGTCACCGCGTTTGAGCAGGTCAGACCCGTAGGTATCGTAAAAAACCTGCTCAATGAGGTCGCGCATCTGGATGCCGCCACTGCCGTGGGCCAAGAGTATCTTATCCATGGAGATCCTTCAGTTGATAGCGGTGCCAGGCGGCGCAGCTGCCTTCGCTGGACACCATGCAGGGGCCTATGGGGTTTGCCGGGGTGCAGGCTGTGCCAAAGAGCGGGCAGCCGGCGGGGGAGAGCACACCGCGCAGGACGTCGCCGCAGCGACAGCCCTTGGGTTCTACGGTTGGCTCTGTTTCCAAGGTGAAGCGGGCCAAAGCGTCATAGGTGGAGAAGCGCTCACGTATGGCGTAGCCGGAGTCCGGGATGGTACCCAGGCCGCGCCAGGTGGCGTCGCAGACGGAAAAGACCCGCTTGATGGCCTCCAGCGCGGCGGGGTTGCCCTGAACCATGACGGCCCGCTGGTAGCTGATGCCGATCTCCGCCCTGCCCTCCAGGAGCTGCTGAAGGAGCTGGCTTATGCCCTGTAGCACGTCGACCGGCTCAAAGCCGGTGATGACGCCGGGTATCCGGTGGTCTCTGGCGAGGAAGCGGTAGGGCTCAAGGCCCAGTATGGTGCTGACGTGGCCGGGGAGTATGAGGGCGCCCAGGGCGAGCTCAGGGTCGCTGACCAGGGCTTCAAGCGCTGGGGGCACGCGTTTGTGCACGGCGAGCACGGAGAAGTTCTGTAGTTGCTGGGCCTGCGCGCGCTCGATGGTCGCGGCGACCAGCGGCGTGGTGGTCTCAAAGCCAACACCCACAAGGATGACCTGCCTGTCCGGGTGTGTCTGGGCGAGCTTCAACGCGTCGAGCGGGGAGTAGATGACTTCGATGGCGGCGCCTTCTGCCTTGCGTTGCATGAGCGAGGTGCTTGAGCCGGGCACGCGTATCATGTCGCCAAAGGTGGCGACAAGTGCATCCGGCAGGTGTGTCAAAGCGATGATGCGGTCGATGTCGACGTTGGCGGTCACGCAGACCGGGCAGCCGGGGCCGCTGATCAGCTGGAGGGACGGTGGGAGGACCGAGCGGAAGCCACTACGGGCGATGGCTACCGTGTGGGTGCCGCAGACCTCCATGAGCCTGACGGGGCGCCCCCACTGTGCATTCAGTTGCGCGGCCTGCTGTGCGATGTGCGCAAGCAAGCCCTTTACCAGCCCAGGGTCCTTGAAGGAATCGAGCAGTGAGGCGTCCACAGTCGCGCCTTGCTCAGAGATTCTCGCCCGCGAGCTCGGGGAACTCACGGATAAGCTCGAGTGTCTCCAAGGCGAATTCCTCGTTGACCACCTCTATGCCGTAGCCGGCGTGCACCAGCACAAAATCGCCCACCTGCGCCTGGGGCACCAGGTCTAAGGCCACCTCGCGCCGGACACCGAGTATGTCAACCTGTGCGATACGGTCACTGCCTATGCTTTCTATCTTTGCGGGTACTGCCAGACACATGGGTCAAAGCTTCCTTTCACTTGTCCGCCAGAAGAGCGGGCCTAACTTCCCAACATTATGCCGAAATCGGCAAGTTCTGCCATCTGCTCGGCCGCCACAGCTGCCTGACCGTAGGAGATGCAACCGTCATTGGCAGGCAGGTCCCGGCTGAGCAGGACGGTGAAGCCCTCGCTTCGCAGAAGCGGGAGCACCTTGGTCAAAAGGTAACGGTTCATGAAGACGCCTCCACCGAGTGCGACCGTCGAAAGGCCGGTCTGGCTGCGAGCCGCATCGCTAAGCTGCGCGATAAGCTCCACAACAGCGTTGTGGAAGCGCAGCGAGAGAAGCGCTGGGTTGGCGCCAGCGAAGAGGTCGTCGAGCAGAGCGGCAAGTACGGGGGTAGGGTCGAACACCCGGTCGCCTTGTCCCCCCGCATCATCCAGCTCAAAGCGGTAGCGTTGGGCGCTCTCAACCGGGCTAGGATCAACAACGGGTTCTCCTGTGCTGGGGTCATAGAGGGCGGCTTCCAACTCGACCGCTGCCTGTCCCTCGTAGTTGCTTTCATAACAGATGCCGATAAGCGCACTTACTGCGTCGAAGAGCCGCCCTATGGAGGAGGTGAGCGGCGAGTTGATGCGACCGGCGATGATCTGGTCGAGCAGGAGCAGGCGGTCCTCGCCCACACGGGCAACCAGAGCGCCGGCGCCTTCATGCGCGGCAAGGCCCAGGCTTCGCAGGTAGGACCAGGCCATGCGAGCGGGGTGCTTGATAGCGGCAGGACCGCCCACCAGCGGCACACAGCGCAGGTGCGCGAATCGTTCGAAACCCGCCAGCGAGGCAATCAAAGCCTCTCCACCCCAGATGGTCTCATCCTCTCCAAAGCCAGTGCCGTCGAAGGCTATGCCTATGACCCGCCCTATCAGAGCGCTGTCACCCGCGTCACCTGCTGCACCCAATGCCTGCTGCTCAGCGAGCACGGCTGCGATATGCGCATGGTGGTGCTGTACCTCCATACGCGCTTCTTGTTGGGCCCGTGCCCATTTGGTGGAGAGATACTCTGGGTGCATATCGCTGACGACCACCTGGTAGGTGAGGTCGAAGAGGCGCTGGTACAACCCAAGGGTCTTCAACCAGGCCGAAAAGGCCGATGCGCTCTCCAGGTCACCCAGATGCTGAGACACAAAGGCCTGTCTGCCGCGGGTGAGACAGAAGGTCGCCTTCTGTTCTGGGCCGGTAGCAAGGATGTCTGCCCTGTCCTTATCGTGAGAGGAGAAGGGGAAGGGGATAGGGCGGGGGGCGTAGCCGCGGGCGCGGCGCACCATGAAAACGCGCTCGCTTATGGCGCGCACAACGCTATCATCATAGCGCGAGAGGATAGCGCGGTTGTTGTCGAGGAAGGCGTCGGCAACACTGCCGAGCAGCTCGTGAGCCTCCTGCTCGGCTGAGATGATGGGCTCCTCTCTGATGTTGCCTGAGGTCATGACCAGTGGTCTATCCACAAGCGCCATGAGCAGGTGCTGCACGGGAGTGGCGGGGAGCATGATGCCCAGCTCGTGCAGGTTGCCCGCCACCGAGAAGGCGAGTGGCGCCTGTTGGGATGCGGGTTTCCTTTCCAGCAGGACGATGGGACGGACACTGCCCGTGAGCAGCGAGGCCTCTCGATAGCTGACCTGGCACAGGGTCATGGCCATGGACAGGTCGCGCACCATGAGCGCAAAGGGCTTAGCGACGCGTCGCTTGCGCCTTCGCAGGGTGGCAACTGCTTCTTCATTGGTTGCGTCACAGGCGAGGTGGTAGCCTCCTAACCCCTTGATGGCAACAATGCCTCCTGCCTCGAGTAGAGCAACTACCTCAGCGATGAGATCGTCGCTGCTCGGCTGGTCGAAGCCAATAACATAGTCAGTATCACTGCGCCAGAGCTGTAGCGTGGGGCCACAGTCGAAGCAGGCATTGGGTTGGGCGTGGAAACGGCGGTCGAGTGGATTGTGGTATTCACCCTCGCAAGCGGTGCACATCTCGAAGTCCGCCATGGAGGTCTGCGGTCGATCATAGGGCAGCCCGTCAATGATGGTGAAACGCGGCCCACAGTTGGTGCAGTTGATGAAGGGGTAATGGTAGCGCTGGTTCTTTGGGTCGAAGAGCTCTTCGCGACAGAGCGCACAGGTGGCGATATCGGGTGAGACAAGCGTATCTGCCTGGCTCAGCTCCTGGGAGGGGCGGATGGTAAACTCCTCAAAGCCCTCAAGGGAGGCCTCCTCAACCTCAACCGAAGTGAGCATAGCGGCCAGAGGCGCCCGGTCAGTGAGCTCGCCCAAGAAGCCCTCAAGCGCTGCCTCTTCTCCCTCAAGGTGGATGTGGACGCCGTCGCTTGCGTTGAGCACCCAGCCGCAGAGACTCCAGCGTACGGCCTGCCGATACACAAAGGGTCTAAAACCCACCCCCTGGACAATGCCGCTTACCTGTAGACTGCGCGCCGCCCTCATCGTAGGAAACCCGGTTCAGAGCCAACGCCCGGTTGTGGTCGCTGCCAGTTGACCGTGCTTGACACCCTTGACCCCCAGTATGCTCTCGGCAAGCTGGCGGATCTCGTCACTGCGCCCGCGCAACACGATGACCTCCAGGCAATTGTGCGCGTCGAGATGTATATGCATGGAGGAGATGATCTTGGCATGGTGGTCGTGTTGTATGTGGTCGAGCTTGCTCTGCAGGTCAGAGGCGTGGTGGTTGAAGACAAGGGTCAGCGTGCCGACTATCTCGGCGAGGGGGTCCTCCCACTCCTCGTTGACCAGGGCCTCTCTGATGAGGTCGCGTATGACCTCGGAGCGGTTCTTGGCGAGCCCGCGTCGCGCGACCAGGTTGTCGAACTGCATGACCAGTTCCTCGGGGACGGCAACGCTGAAACGTACCAGTTCACCCATGATCTACACGAGACTGACGGAGACGTTTGCAGCTGATGCTTCCTCCTCTTCGGCCAGGTCGCTGGCCTCTGAGAGCAGGGCGCGTACCTCATCCAGCAAGCCCTGGGCCGCCTGAAGCTGTGCAGCTGTCTTTGACAGCTGAGCGTTATCTGCGGTGTGGAAGCAGCGATGCGTCCAGCGGCGGGTGAGCGCGACCGCCTCGTCGATCTGTTCTATGCTTGCCTTGAACTGCGCGCTGTTAACGCCGTTTGTGCACATGGTTGCCTGCTTTCCGGCTTGGTTACATGCCCGGTTCGATACGCTTGAGCAGCTCTGCCTTGGACATGGCGCCAACCGTCACAGCTGCCGCCTCGCCGTTCTTGAACAGGATGAGGGTGGGAATGGACATGACGCGGTACTGCTGGGCGATGGCAGGCTGCTCATCCACGTTCAGCTTGCCCACCGTGAGCACATCTGCCTTTTCAGCAGCTATCTCAGCGACCACAGGCGCGACCATGCGGCAGGGGCCGCACCATCCTGCCCAGAAATCGACAAGGACGGGTTTTTCAGACTTGAGGACCAACTCTTCGAAGTTATCAGTGGTCAGTTCGATGACTTGGGACACGATGCACTCCTTCCAAACAATTGCAATGAAAGCAGGATAACACGAATTGCCCAATTCGTAACCCCCGCAATCCGGCGATGGCGGGCGGATAGGAGCCTTTCGCGAAAAAACGCGAAATGCACTTGCATAGCTGGGGGCTTTCATATATATTCCCTGCGGATACAAACAACGAGCTTGTCAAGCTGTGTCAAACAGCCAAGTTTTCCGTCATCGAGAGGAGATCCCAATGCCCCGCCCTATTATCAATGTTGATGAATGTTCTGCCTGTGGAATCTGTGTCGATACCTGCGCTGAGGGCGTGTTGGATATCGTGGGGGACGCTACCACTGTTGTGAATGAAGATGCCTGCACCGGTTGTGCAGAGTGCATGGAAGAGTGCCCCATGGGCGCTATTGAGGAGATCGAAGAAGACTGAGAACCCACTCTGACGCGGCTTTCTCTACAAAACAAGGGTGGGCTTTCTAGAGGGCTTTCTCCTTGGGATACTGGACTAAAACCAACCGCCTGACACGCTCTGTGTCAGGCGGTTTCTTTACTGTTCGACATAGGGCTTCCAGCTGGCTTTTCAGCGAAAAACCGCAGCTATTTTACCTTGCCTTGATGTAGGTCAAATACTATATACCACCATATACGTATCCTTTATCCAGAGAGAGAATTAGACGCGGAAAGGAGGAAGAATGAGAAATCTAAAACCTCTCGTTTGGCTTAGCGTGATCGTATTGATTCTGGGGATGCTTATTGCCTCTGCCTGTACCCCGAAGGAAGAGGCGAAAAAACCTGAGGCCGAGAAACCAGCAGCGACAGCGCCGGAAGTGGTGCTGCCGACGCCTGGCGATACCGGCATAATCAAGGCGGATCAATGGAAAGAGATCCATCCTGACATCTACCAGTCCTATATGGATAACGCGAACAACTCTGCGAATCCCAGCTATCTGGATCAGTATCCGTTCCTGGTGACCATCTATGACGGCATGGGCTTTGCAAAGGCTTACAATGAGGCGCGCGGACATACCTATACCCTTACGGATATAGCAGCCACCGGGCGTCCTCATGCGATGGCGAACTGCCTGACCTGCAAGACCCCGGAGATGACCGTACTGGTGAACACCGAGGGCGTAGGTATCTATTCCACGGAATATGATGAGATCTTCAAGAAAGTCAGTGAGCCCATCAGCTGCTATAGCTGCCATGCGAACACCGATGGCGAGCTGGTAGCATCCAACCAGTACCTGCTGAACGCACTTGGATCAGATGTAAGCAAGATAGATGAGAAGACGCTTGTTTGTGCACAGTGCCACAACGAGTATTACTTCGATCCCGAGACCAAGGCAACAACCCTGCCTTGGAAGGGTCTGAGCAACATGACCCCAGAAGCATCGCTTGCCTACTACAATGACATCAAGTTCTCCGACTTCACAAATGGATTCAGCGGAGCTGGTATGATCAAGGTACAGCATCCTGAGTTCGAGACGACTCTTGGAGCTGGCGGCCTGTTCCCGACCATGAATGGTTCTGGCTTTGCGTGTGGCGATTGCCACATGGGCGCCGCTACCAACAGCGATGGTGAGGAGTACATCTCCCACTATTGGCAGAGTCCGCTGAAGAACGCAGCCCTGATCGATGGCACTTGCAAGAGCTGTCATGCTGATATCGCCGGCACCGTCAAGGCTATCCAGGACAACACGCATGAGCGTCTGGTTGTCATTGGTAACAAGCTTAAGGACCTGCATATCAAGATCGGCGAGGCTGCCGAAAACGGGGCATCCGATGAGGAGCTTGCTACGCTTCGTCAGGAAGTCAGGGACGCACAGTTCTATTATGACTACGTCTTTGTTGAGAACAGCTACGGTGCGCACAACTCTGCGCTGACCAAGCAGCTGCTCGATAAGGCTGAGTCAATGGTAGATGCAACCTTGGCTAAATTCTAGGGTTCAGATCGTTTGATTGTACTGTAGCTTTTTAGCCTATTTAGTGAAGAGGGATGGCTCGGGGGGCTGTCCCTCTTCGCTATTGCACGGGGTGAACAGAGCCGTCCCTTTTATCCCACCACGCTCAGTCTTCTTTGTAGAAGCCCTCGGAGAGGCGTACCAGGTCCCTGACATTGCTGACTATTATCCTTGGCCCCTCCACCGAGATAACACCTTCACTCTGTAGCTGGGAAAAGGTGCGGGAAAGGGTCTCTGGAGTGATCCCCAGATAGTCGGCTAGTGCGCTTTTCCGTAACCCCAGATCAAAGCTGATCCCATCGCCGTGAGGTGTGCCCGCTTCAAGTGCGCGCCTGAAGAGGAAGCGGCTCAGCCGCGCGGGTGCGCCAAAGCTGAGATCCTTGAGGAAATCCGTCAATCGGAGATAGGAATCCATTGCATAGCGCGCAACCTGGTTTGCAAAGGCAGCGTTTGATTCCATGAAGTTCTTTATGGGGGCAACGGGGATGGAAAGCACAGTCGCGCTCTCAGTGATCTCGATAACGCCGCTGAGACGGCTGCCCATCAAGGCAACCTCAACCGCGAAGGGCCTATCGGGCCTGATATGATAGATTATCGACTTCTTCCCTCCAGGGCGCAGGAAATAGCAGGCCCCGCTTCCGGTAGTCAGGATGTAGACATAGGAAAGGGTCTCGCCTTCGTGCAGGAGAATCTGTCCGGCCTTCCTAACCACCTGACGAGCTGAGTCAGCAAGTAACTCACACTCATCAAGGTCCAAGGCCGAGAACAACGAGATGCTGTTTAGATAAGCTGACAGCTTCTTTCGCTCGATATTCATTATTCTCCCCTTTTTCGCCTCGTGATCAAGACAATTGTAGCAGGAAAAGAGGGAAATATATAAGGGTGTGAGCTATTTACTTTGCTGTTTTGGGAGACCCAACGGGAGTACGGGCTTGATTGAGAGGAGATCGTCGGGGCAGGCCTTCACGCATTTGCCACAGAGCATGCAGTCTCCGGCCCGTACCACAACGTCAGATCCCTGGATGACCGGGTTCAAAACGCTGGGGTCACAGAGGCACACTATTTTGCATTTGTCGCATTTGGTGCAGCCGGGTTTGATCTTCACACTGAAGAAGCCCAAGCGCCCTATGAACTCGTAGAAGCCGCCGAGTGGGCAAAGCTTGCGGCACCAGATACGCCCGGGGTAGAAGATCTCTAATACGACAAGAGCGAGCAGCACCCAGATCCCCACCCAGGCGCCCATGACCAAACCACGAAAAGTGGCGCCGATGGGAGAGATGAGCTCGAATACCGGTATACCACACAGGGCGCAGAGCACCAGGACTCCAGCTGCGACGATGATCTTCACCCGGCGGGAGAGTGCAGAGGCAAGACGAGCCCTTGGCTTGCCATCCCGTGTCTTCCTGGCGATTTGCCGCTCTTGGTTCCTCAGCCATCTGTGCAGGGGTCTTGCGCAGAACTCGACTATCTCGAAGATGAGGTTCGCCGGGCAAACCCATCCGCAGAAGACACGCCCCCTGATAAGGAGGTACAGCACCAGGATAGTCACTGAGCCGATGATCAGCGATGCTGCAGGAAGCTGCTTGGAAGCAGCGATGCTTTGCAGGGCAACAAAGGGATCGACAATGACCACCGAGCCCAGGATGGTGGAGGACGACAGCGTGCCGAAGAAGAACCAGTCGCTGGGGAGGATCCCCAAGAAACTCTCGGCGATCAGCGGCGAGAGGAAAAGCACAATGATGAGACACTGTACGATATGTCGGACGATGTTCAGTCGCACAGTGTCTCATCCTCGAAGTTGCAGTAGATCAGGTTGTTATTAAGTACCCCATCGAGCAGAGCCATCTTGGTGGCGATTACGTAGGTCTCATCAACAGAATCTGCCTCTATGGTGACTATCAGGCGGTTCTTCTCCTGTCCGTGGAGTTCCACTCCCGGATAGGTAACGAGGATAGAGGATACTTCCTCGCACTTCTCGGGAATAGTATCGATGACATAACTGGAAATGACCATAAACTCCTCCAAGGGCTGTTGCTTGGTAAGGGCAGCCGCAGGAAGCCGGGATGAGCTTCCTGCGGCGAAAGAAAGGCAGATTACTATGCTTTCTCGATCTTGATACAGGTCTTCTTGTAGTCAGGCTCCTTGGAAAGCGGACAGTAGTAGTCATGCACTGCCAGGTTGATCAGGGCCTCTTCAGCGAAGAATGGCGCGAAGGTCATGCCGGCAGGCGGGGCAACCCGTTGGTCGGTGGTCGCGGTTATATCAAAGGAGCCGTGACGGGAGGTGACCTTCACCTTGTCACCATTGCTGATGCCAAGGGCAGCGCAGTCATCTGCGTTCATGTAGAGCAGGGCCTCGGGCAGGGCGTTGTCCAGGTTGGGAACGCGGCGGGTCATCGAGCCGGAGTGCCAATGCTCGAGAAGACGACCGGTGCAGAACCAGAACGGATACTCGGCGTCGGGCTCTTCTGCAGGAGGCTCGTAAGGCCTGAAGACCGCAGAGGGCTTCTTGCCAGCGCTCTTGTAGAAGCTGACGCCGCCCGGCTTGCCAGCATCGCCGTACATCTCAATGCCAACCTCGTCAAAGCCTTCGCTCTGCTTGCCTTCGGCGAAACGCCAGGTGGTTGCCAGCCATTTGCCATCGACCTCGCGGACCGGCCAAGTAAGGGCGGCGTTATCGAGGTACTCGTCATAGGGAGCCAACTGCTTGTTCTCCATCTTAAGGAGGGCCTCGAATTTGCCCTCGCTGTCCTTGTTGATGGCCTGAGCGGCATCATTCAGATCAGGATTGGAGAAGATACGGTACTCGTTGAAGAGGCGGCGGTTCACCTCGCGCTGGTCGGCGATGAGGTCGTCGGTCGCTGAATCCCAGACAAAACCGAAGAGGTGGTCGAATGCCGGCGTGGAGCCGATCATGGTGCCTTCAAGTACGCGCTTTGCGACCTGCAGGAAGATCCAGGTGTCCCACATGGCCTCGCCCGGAGGATCGACGGCCTTCTCAAAGACAGCAGTACGGCGCTCAGCGTTGCCGTATTGTCCCTCGCGCTCCACCCACATGGCGGCGGGGAAGACCACGTCGGCATATTGGGTCGAAAGTGTGGGATAGGGCTCGTTGACCACGATAAAAGCGTCGATGATGCCTTTGTACTCGGGGTTCTTGCCCAGATAACGGGTGAGCCTTGGCAGGGTGACTGCCCAGTTGTTGGCGCAGCTCCAGAGGAAGTCGATGTCACCCTTGGAAAGATCGCGGAAGATCCTGACGGTGTGCTTTCCGGGGGCCTCGATGGCATCCAGGTACTCGTTGGGCAGATCCCAGATGGCCTCTGCGTAACGGCGGTGCTGCGGGTTGTTGACCACGAGGTCAGCGGGCAGACGGTGTGCGAAGAGTCCTACCTCGCGGGCGGTGCCGCAGGCGGTTGGCTGGCCAGTCAGGCTGAAGGGGCCGGAGCCAGGCTTGGAGATCTTACCGCTTAGCAGGTGGATGTTGTAGATGCAATGGTTCATCCACGTGCCGCGGGTGTGCTGGTTGACGCCCATGGTCCACAGGGACATGATCTTCTTGTCGGGATCGCCAAAGAGCTTGGCGAGCTCTTCGATATCAGCTGCGGGGACGCCGCTGATCTGGGATGCGTACTCAAGCGTGTAGGTGCTCATACGCTCGGAGAAACGTGCGAAATCGATACCGGTCACGTCGTTGACGGTCTTGCCCGCGTCGCTGGCATCGTAGCCGTCCTCGTAGGCATGTCCGAGGTTCTCGGCGCCTTCCTTGAACTGTACATGTGCCTCGACGAAGTCCTTATCGTAGAGGTTGTTCTGGATGAGGTAGTTGCTGATGGCATTCGCTACCGCCAGGTCAGAGCCGGGGCGGAACATGAGGACCTTGTCAGCGGTCTTGCTTGTGCTGGTGCGCAGTGTGGTGATGTCGTAGTGCTTGACACCGGGGCCAGAGACCTTACGGGCGGTCAGGCGGGAGTAGAGCACAGGGTGCGCCTCCGCCATGTTGGCTCCCCAGGTCACAAAGACGTCTGCCAGGTCCAGGTCGGTGTAGGAGCCCATGGGCTCGTCGGTCTGGAAGACGTTCATGAAGGCGACCACAGCGCTGGCCATGCAGAGGCGCGCGTTGGGGTCTATGTTGTTGCAGAGCAGGCCGGCCTTCCAGAACTTGGCAAGCGCATAGCCCTCGGTGATGGGTTGCTGGCCTGAGCCCCAGAATGCGAGACGGCTCTTGTCGTTGCGCCAGGTGTCCTGCAGCTTGGTGGACACAAGATCCAGCGCCTCTTCCCAGGTGGCCTCACGCAGGCCGCCGGGGGTACCCTTAGTGTTCTTGTCGTCACGGATCATGGGCTTGACGAAGCGGTCATCACCATAGAGGATCTGGCCAAGGTGAAGGCCCTTGACGCAGCTCAGTCCCATGTTCGACTTGTTGTCGGGATCGCCGTAGACAGTGATCAGCTTGCCGTCTTTGACCTCGCAGATAACACCGCAGCCAGTGCCGCAGAAACGGCAGACGCCTTTGGTCTTGACGATTGCGGCTTCGGCGCCACCGCCGGATGGTCCAGGGTCGGTCCCTGTTCCGCTGCCACCACCACCGCTACCGGTCTGATCCTGGCAGGCTACCAATGAGCCTGCTGCGGTGGCGGCCATGGCAACTGCCACCCCTTTGACAAACACACGCCTTGATAGTTCCATGTTCTCTCCTTTGCTTCCTCCGCTCTTTCCTCCTACAGAAGAACGGTATCGGATTATGTGATGCTGAGGCGCCGGGCGGCCCTCAGGAACCCCTGGGTTTCATATAGATCGCGACAGGGTCGCTGATAATGCAACGTTCCTCGCAGATACCGCAACCCACACATTTCTCTGCGTTTATCACCGGCTCGAAGATGGCGTGATGGCTGTCGCCCTTGCGCAGTGAGTATTCGATGCTTATGGCTTCGTCGATAAGAGGGCAGACGCGGTAGCAGACCTCGCAACGCATGCCCTGAAGCGCTATACAGAGGTCGCGGTCAATGACCGCGATGCCCATCTTCACGGCCCGCTTGTCCGCAACCGGGGCAAGCGCGGCAGAGGGACAGGCTGCAATACAGGGGAAGTCATCGCAAAGTCTGCAGGGACCTTCGCGGGCGATGAGGTAGGGGGTGCCCTGTGAAAGGGAGTCGTCATACTTGATTACGCGATACGGGCAGGCGAGACCGCACTTGCCACAACGCAGGCAATGCGAAAGGAACTCCGGCTCATCGAGAGCGCCAGGAGGGCGCAGTAGAGCTTTTCTCGTTGTTCCCGTGCTAAAGAATTGATAGCCAGCAGCGATTCCCACAGAAAGGGCGGCTAAACCCTTAAGCACCGACGGCAAAGGTATACTCATTATGTGTTCAGGCCTCTTCCATCCAGTAGGGCTTGAGGATAGGAACTATTCGGTTACTTCTCCTTGACAAAGGTCAAATGTCTGCTGAAAATGGGGATGACCGTATGAAAATGTTCTCTGAACGGAAACATTTAGCACGATGGAGGCGGTTATGCGCGGAATCATTCGCAACAAAGAGCGGATCCTGTCAGATGAGGACACGCTGAAACTCATCGAGTCGACCGAGCATGGCATCCTCGCTACGGTCAACCCACAGGGGCAGCCTTGCACAACCGCGCTCAACCATGTATACCTTGACGGTGCGCTCTATTTCCACAGTGGGCCGGATGGGGAGAAGCTGGACAATATCAGGCAGAACCCAGAGGTGTCCTATTTCATTGTGGATGTAGCCGAGGTGCTCTACGACCAGTTCACCACCGCCTTCTCTTCTGCGGTTGTCAATGGAGTCATCGAGTTTGTCGAAGATCCTGAAGAAAAACTGCGGGCTCTCACCGCGTTGGTGAACCGCTTCTCCAATGAGGTCATCCCCGAGCAGGTCAAGACCGACTTCATCGCCGATGGGGTCAACTGCGTCCTCATGCTCAAACTGGTTCCTGAGCACATGACCGGGAAAGCCCGACTGTCGCGCAAACGCCCCTGTCTTAACTACTGAGTTTCTGTACTTTTGCGTAAATAGAGGGTCTTTGGACAAAATCATACTCTGAGTACCAGAGGCTCAGGTTCTGCGCGGGTTGTACCCAATAAACACACAAAAGAATATTGAAGGCAAGGCTTCTCCCTGGGTCGCTCACGCGACCCAGTCCATTTTTTACAAGTCCTTTTCTGGACGTGGTGGAAGAATACGGCTGTGGTCAGCCGCTCATCCTGAAGGAGTAGTGTTGTGGGTAGATCTGATAAACGGGAGATACTGCGGGTCATCAATGACTTCATGCAGGGGAATTACCGGGCTGACGGGGTCTTGCTCAAGAGCGTTTTCCACGAGAAAGCCATGATGTATGGCTTCTTTGGCTCTGAGCTCAGGCTGTGTAATCCGGGCACGTATATCGAGAGCATCACCCAGGCTACCTCCATGGAGCTTCAGAAGTGTAATTACAAACTGATAATCGAGCACATATTCCTCCAGGGGGATGTTGCGTCAGTAATAGCGACCGAGACGGGGTTCCTTGGTACGCATAAGCTGGTGGACTGTTTCCACTTGGTCAAGGTGGATGGGTTATGGTCTGTTATCGCACGGCTTTTCACCACAAGCTGAATGCGGTTCTCATGCATGCGCTGTTGAAAAGCCCAAAGAATGAAGTGGAGCTCACACCGCCCTATCAACCTGCGCTGGAGTCCAAGGTCCTTGGTTACGAGGAGAAGGTTATCAAATGGCATTCTGTGGGCGTCAAGCGAAACGCCTTGTTCTACCGCTTTCGCTCACCAGCTGATGAGGAGGAGTGCAAGGTGAGCATGGTGCCTGACGCCTGTGTCAACCTCCTTTTCGAAAGCTGTCCGGATAACCCAAAGGCAACGCTT
>WRHL01000038.1 GCA_009783245.1 Coriobacteriia bacterium | reverse complement strand
GTTCTCTTGTCTCGTAGTCACATGAGACAAGAGAACCGTCCCCTTGTCTCGTCTTGGCGACAAGCGCGGGCGTGCCCTTTGCCCGCGCGACACTGTTAGGAACCCCGGGTTGCAGAAAGGTAGATAGCCAGGCGTACTTGGAGGGTGAACTCGGGGTCATCCAGGTCATGCAGCAGCAGGTTCTGTATCTTTGTCAGGCGGTACCGTATGGTATTGCGGTGCACAAAGAGCAGCTTTGCCGTGTGGGTGATGTCGCACTGGCAGTTGAGGTAGACCTCCAGCGTATCTCGCAGCGAGCAATAGTATTCCCCCTCTGGGTAGGCAAGGCTTTGCAGAATATGTGAGCAGTAGTGCCTGATGTGGTCATCGGGCGCGAACTGTATGAGCTCATGTATGCCCTCTGAGCTGTAGAACTGGACCACCGGAAGCTCAAGGTTGCCCAGGGCCCGCTGCAAGGCAGCCACTGCCTCCAGATAAGAGGCGCTCAATGACTCCAGCTTATGCGTCTGGTTCCCAATGCCAAACCGCAGGGCAAGCGGCACGTACTCCAAAAGTTGCTCAGCCATAGCCTGCAACATCAGAGGCAAAACCCCCTGTGGTTCGCGGATGAAAAGCAGGAGGTGGCCGCTCTCCCGCAGGGGGATAAGCGCACAGCGCTCCTTGAGGGCAGCCGTCTGCTTCTCCACCCAGAGCTGCACCAGGGCAAAATGATCCATCTTCTTCGACTCAGGGGGAAGCGCAGAAGCATCAAAGCCAATGGCGACAATCTGATACTGCCCCAGCTCAGGCAAGGGAAAGGTGAAGGCAAGCTGGTAGGCATCAATGAACGAGGATTCAGACTGGGACTTGATATGCAGAAGCCTCTGGAAGTGCTCCGCCTTGCTCCGCCATTCACTCTCTATCAGGCGCAGGCGGTTATGGACTAAAAACGATAAAACCATGCTCACCAGCTCCGCAACGGTGTACAGAAGCGGTTGGGGTATATCTTCCTCAGAGAGTATGACAAGATAGTGGGGATAGGAGTTCCCTGCTTCTATCGGTGTGACTATGCAGGTAAGCCCGCCCCATGACGTTGTCAGATGGAGCTCATCCATAAGGGTGATGGGCTTGACCGCATGAGCCTGCTTGAGCAGCGAGCCTATCTCAACGGTTCTTTGCTCGTCAGGCTGCCCTACCCCATTTTCTGTACCTGCCGCATGCAAATCAAAGAAATAGTCGAAGAAAAGAACGTCATGTCCTATCTTGTGGGCAAAATACTGCAGCAGTTGTAAGAGCGAAGCCTCGCCAAAGAGCATCCGCGACATGGTCTTCTGTATCTCCAGGGCAAGGTAGGTCTGTCGGGTCTCGATGCCCCAGATATGGGATTGGAGCTTGTGATAGGTGACCCCAAGCGTGGTGTCAAAGGGGATCTGGAATACCGGGTATCCCAGGTGCTGGGCCACCTCGAGCACAGAGGGCGCGACCTCAGCAATGAACCGGCCGGTCTTGATCGCGATTCCGGCGGTCTTGACCTCATGCAGCTGCTCGATCATACGGGCCAGACCTTCTGGGTCTGACCTGAACATCATGGCAGTGGTGAGCAGCAAGGTGTCAGGGGCTGTGTATTGCGCGATATCCGGGGTCTCTGAACTGTCTATGCCGCTGACAGGACGCTCCAAACAGACATCGGGGGTCAATAGCACCAGCCCCGCCTCAGGAACAGCTTCAAGCAACTCTGAAAGTAGCAAAACCGTCTCCCTTCACCCGCCCACAGGGCTTGATTCGCCCGCAATGTTAGATGTTTTGTGCAAAGTGTACAACTACTGGGCTTTTTTTGGCTATCACGTGCCATGCTTTTTTCCAGACAACCAGTCACTATGGTCAATAAGCGCCAAGCATCCAAAAAAGGTCTGCTGACCCGCTGAAGTGTGGAAGACAATCAGATCCACCAGAGTCAGGAGGAAAGTAATGAATCAGAAACTCACGGCAACAGAGGAAATCCTCGCAACGATGTCCGCCATAGGCGTTGATCCGCAGGGCGGGATGACCAGGCTCCTCTTCGATGCCTACTGGAAAGAAGCCCAGGAGACGCTTCGCGTACGGTTTGAGGAAGCGGGCCTGACAGCCACCTACGACGCAGCCGGAAACCTCATTGGCAGCATCGCTGGATCAGAAAAGCCCGAGGAGACCATCATGACCGGCTCGCATGTTGACACTGTGCGCAACGGGGGAACCCTGGACGGACAATACGGGATACTGGCCGGCTTCCTTGCCATCCAAAGGCTGATAGAGAAGCACGGCACTCCCAAGCGTTCCCTGTCCGTGGTCTCCTTTGCAGAAGAAGAAGGCAGCCGTTTCCCCTTTGTCTTCTGGGGCAGCAAGAACCTCATCGGCAGCGTCGACCGCTCCCTGCTCGCGCAGGTAATCGACCAGCAGGGGATAGGCTTTCCCCAGGCCATGAAGGATGCAGGCTTCGATTTCTCAGCCCCGCCCTCCGCCCCGCGAACTGACATTGTGGCTTTTGTGGAAGCCCATATCGAGCAGGGCGCTGTGCTTGAGCACCTTGAGAAGCAGGTCGGTGTGGTCACCGCGATAACCGGGCAGAAGCGCTACAACATCTGCCTGACAGGAGAGGCGAACCATGCAGGAACCACCCCCATGCAGATGCGCAAGGATGCCCTTGAGGGTGCCGCCCGCATCATGGTGGCCCTGCTTGATGAGGCCAAGCGCCTGGGCGACCCACTGGTCCTGACCTTTGGGAAGCTGGAGCCCAAGCCGAACATAGTCAACGTGGTCCCCGGCGAGGTCAACTTCACCGTCGATACCCGTCACCCGGACCAAAAGGCCCTCAATGACTTCGCGGCATACGTAGAGGCCACCATCCAAAGCATCGCCGGCAGCGCGAACCTGCAGGTAAGCATCGACAACTGGATGGATGAGGCCCCGGTTCCCATGGACACAGCGCTCGTCGAGCTCTTCAAGACCTCCTGCACGGAGCTTGGCATCGACTACCATGTCATGCACTCCGGCGCCGGCCATGACTCGCAGATCATGGCTCCCTGCGTTCCCACCGCCATGCTCTTTGTGCCCAGCAAGAAGGGCATCAGCCATAACCCCGCAGAAGACACAGAGATGGAAGACCTGCTAGCGGGCATCGACGTCCTGGAGGCAGCCCTCTATCACCTGGCGTACTGACACCAGGCGGGCACCCCGCGGTGTCCGCCTCACCCTGCAAGCCCCGCACCACCCAACCCGCACCACCTCACCACCAACACCCAATACCACCCCGCACCACCCCCGTACTACAACCTTGTCTGAATCTGTCAAACTGAAAGAAGGAGGAAGAAGCACCATGGAGAACACAACCGAGAAAAAAGGCTTCAAGTACTGGTACCTTATCGTTATCCTGCTCTGCCTGGGATGGACGGCAGTGTGGATCTACCGCACCATCCTCACCCCCATCTACCCCGAGATCCAAGCCGCCCTCAACATCGCAAGCAACGCCGAGATCGGCCTCATCGCCAGCGTGTACTTCTTCTCCTACACCGGCATGCAGATCCCTGCCGGCCTTCTGGTCGACCGCTTTGGGAGCAAGGCCATACTGATCCCCGGCTTTGCCCTTTTCGCCATCGGCGCTCTGGTAATAGGCTCCGCCACCAGCATAATGGTGGTGTATGTGGGCAGCGCACTTGCTGGCATAGGCTCCGGCGCCTACTACGGCGGCGCCTACTCGCTCTCTGCCAAGAACATCCCCACCAAGAACCGCACCTTTGCCAACGCCATCATCAACAGCGGCAGCGCCTTAGGTATGGCAATCGGCCTCATCGGTTCCAGCGCCCTCATCAAGACCATGGGCATGCCCTGGAACATCGCGCTCTACATCTCCGCGACAATCATCCTTGTGGCCGCCGTGCTGTTCTTCCTCTTCATCCGCAGCAAGAAGAAGGCTGACGAGGCAACCGCAGCCAACGCAGCCGCAGCCATCCCAGCTGCCGCCGCAGCGGCCGACAAGCCCGCCACCGCACAGGCCACTTCGGCAGCCACACAGACCACCAGCGTCGCTGCGACCGAGCCCGCAAAGAACAGACTCTTCTCCCTGCGCTCCGTTGCCAACTACGCCCTCTACTTTGCCACCTGCTACGGCTACTACATGCTGGTGACCTGGCTGCCCAGCTTCCTGGAGAGCGAGCGTGGCTTCACCGGCATCGCCATCGGCTTCTCTGCCGCACTGGTAGCCTTTGCCTCCGTGCCCGGCGCCCTGATCTTCGGCCGTCTGGTCGACCGCTTCCGCAGCAAGAGGATCCGCTTCATTGTTGTGCTTGAGCTCTGTGCTGCAGTCACCTTTGTCGCCATAGTGCTGGTACCAGATGCAGCGCTGTTGCTGGTTGGCCTGGTAATCTACGGTCTGGTTGGCAAACTCGCTGTTGACCCCATGCTGATATCCCTGGTCTCTGAGGGTGCGCCAACACAGAAAGTGGGCCGCTTCCTCACCACCTTCAACTTCTTTGGGATGTCCTCCTCGGTGGTCGCTCCCTTTGTGACCGGCCTCATCTCGGACATATTCCTCACCAAGGTAGGCGGTTTCTACCTGGCATGCGGACTCATTGTGGTCTGCACCATCTTCTTCCTCATAGTGAACACCAAAAGCAAAGCCGCCCAATCTGCCTAACCTCCCCGTCATTGCGAGCTATAGCGGCCTGCTACAAACCCCCGTCATTGCGAGGAGCCGAAGGCGACGTGGCAATCTATGGTAGGAACTCACATAGCCAGTAGCCTGCCACAGCGCACAACCTCGCAGTAAGACCCCCTAACCACCCAGACACCACCCCCGCACCACCCAGAAGGAAAGGACACATCATGGGCTTCCGCAATAACGCACTTGGTTACCCCCTAGACCTGCTGCAGTCACGAGCCGTCATCAAGAAGGACAACTACGCCGTCATTCCCCCTGATGGCCTGGTGAGGAACCAGATCCCGGGTTTCGAGGGCTGCGAGATCACCATCCTGGCCTCTCCCAAGCTGGGCGCAAGCTTTGTCGACTACCTGGTCACCCTGCTGCCCGGCGGCAGGAACAGGGCAGGCTTTGGCGGCGACGGCATCGAGACTTTTGCCTACGTGCTCTCCGGCGCCGTCTGGGCAGGCGATGGCGAGCAGGAAAGCCTGCTGGAGGCTGGCGGTTTCATCTACGTCCCCGCACACCGCTCCCTCTTTTTGGAGAACAGGATTGAGGGCGCAAGCGAGCTCTTCCTGTACAAGCGCCGCTACCAGGCCCTCGCCGGCTATGAGGCGACAACGGTCATCGGCAACGCGAACCAGATAGCCAGCATCGACTACGAGGGCATGAGCGACGTGCACTTCACCACCCTTTTGCCCACCGACAACCTCGCTTTTGACATGAACTTCCACCTGCTCTCCTTTGAGCCCGGGGCCTCCCATGGCTACATAGAGACCCACGTGCAGGAGCACGGGGCCCTGATCCTTGAGGGCGAAGGCCTGTACAACCTTGACAATGACTGGATCCCCGTCAAACAAGGCGACTACCTCTTCATGGCAGCCTACTGCCTGCAGGCAGGCTACGGTGTTGGCCGCCAAGGCGCCTTCACCTACCTCTATTCCAAGGACTGCAACCGCGACGAACCCCTCTAAGGCACGCCCAGCACGCTTACGCACTTGGCACATTCACACACGCTCTACCCGGCATATCCATAACGATAAAACCGGGGCCCCACCACCCAGCACGCCAAGCCCATCACCCAAAGCATCGGAGGTCAAAGATGGCTACGCAAGAAACAGTACTTCTCGTTAAAGAAGAGATCGCCCGGCTTATCCAGCACAAGCTCATCAGCGCTGGCCTCAGTGTTGAGCACGCCGCCCAGGTTGCCGACCATCTGGCCTACGCTGACTCGCTGGGGGTCCATTCCCACGGTACGGTGCGCGTTGAATACTACGCGGAGCGTATCTCGAAAGGCGGCAGCAACACGCAACCGCAGATCACCGTCGATCAAACCGGGCCCTGCTCGGCCGTGATAGACGGGGACAACGCCGTAGGTTTTGTGGTGGCCAACCTGGGCATGGACACGGCCATTGAGCTTGCTAAGCAAAATGGCATCGCCGTGGTTGGCATGAAGCGCCTGGGACATTGCGGGACGCTTTCCTACTACCTGAGGCGTGCTGCCAAGGAGGGCCTGGTCGCTCTCTCGATGTGCCAGTCGGACCCCATGGCGGTGCCCTTTGGAGGGGCTGAGCCCTTCTTTGGCACAAACCCCATAGGGTTTGCCTGCCCCGCCCTTGAGGGAAAACCCATAGTCTTTGACATGGCTACCACCGTGCAGGCCTGGGGCAAGGTCTTGGACGCTCGGGCGCGCAACCGCGAGATCCCTGACACCTGGGCCGTGGACAAAAGCGGCCTTCCCACCACCGACCCCTTTGCCGTGCGCGGCCTGACCCCCGTAGCCGGCGCCAAGGGCTATGGGCTCATGATGATGGTGGATATCCTTGCCGGATCCCTGCTGGGCGTCCCCTTTGGCTCCCACGTCAGCTCCATGTACAAGGACCTCGACCAGGGCCGCAACCTGGGGCAGCTGCATATAGTGATTAACCCGGCCTTCTTTGGCGATCCCCAGAGCTTCAAGCAGAGCATCCTTGCCATGGTCGAAGACCTCCACGCGGTAACCCCCGCACCAGGCAACGAGCAGGTGCTGTATCCCGGTGAGCGCTCAGGCCAGGTTGAGGAGCGCTACGCAAGGGAGGGTATCCCGGTAGTCAAGGAGATATACGACTACCTGTGCAGCGAAGCCCTTTACAACAGATCCTACGAGCTCGGTGACCCCTTTGCCGTATAGGCAGAGACGATAAAGACAGGAGAGGACAATGCTTAAGACCATCATCAAGAAGAACTCATACCAGGATTCCATCACCTTGATGCTCCTGACAAACAGCATCGCTGAGCTAGAGGGTGTGCAGAAGGTCTCCATCATGATGGGCACCCCGGCAAACAAGGACATACTCGCGGCTGGTGGGCTTGGCACCCCTGAGCTTGCCCAAGCCAGCCCCAATGACATCGCCATTGTCATGGACCTTTCAGATGACAGCCTGGCAGATGATGTCCTCGCAAGTATCGAAGGCTTCCTCGCCCGCCAGGGAGAGAAGGCGGCCTCTGGCAGCGGGGGAGAGAAGAAGACCGCCCGCAGCTGGGAACAGGCACAGGGCAGCCTGCCTGATGCCAACCTGGCGCTGCTCTCTATACCCGGGGCCTATGTAGAGTCCGAGGCCATGACGGCTCTCGATAAGGGCATGCACGTCTTCATCTTCAGCGACAATGTGCCGCTTGCAGCGGAGAAGCGCCTTAAGCAGCGCGCCGCCGCCAAGGGGCTGCTGGTCATGGGGCCAGATTGCGGAACCGCGCTCATAGGCGGCGTCCCCCTGGCCTTTGCCAACGTCATCCCCTCTGGCAGTATTGGCATTGTAGGAGCCAGCGGAACCGGCATCCAGGAGATAAGCACGCAGATCGCCCAGTTGGGCGGCGGTGTCTCGCACGCACTGGGAACCGGTGGGCGCGACCTGAATTCAGAGATAGGCGCGCTCACCATGCAGGCAGCCCTGGCCGCCCTTGAGGCGGATAACAGCACCAACTGCATTGTGGTGGTATCCAAGCCACCCGCTGCCCAGGTCAAGGCCGCCTTGCTGGCGGCCCTGCAGACCGTGAGCAAACCCGTGGTGCTCCATTTTCTGGGCGAGGAGATCAGCGCCCACCAACCTGGTTGCTACTTTGCCGCCACGCTGGAAGAGGCCGCGCGTTTTGCCGTCGCCCTCAGCCGGGGCGCTGACCCTAAGGTGGACAACCAGGCCTTGGTTATCTGCACAGATGCCACCATTGCCGGGGGTGGGGCCACCGCCGCCGGGGGCGGGGCCACCGCCGCCACACAGGCTCGCGGCATCCGCGGCTTGTACACCGGCGGCACCCTGGCCTGCGAGGCAGCGATCATGTTGGAGAGGGCCCTGGGTTCCTCCAGCGGGGATCACCAGAGCCACGCAGACGGCTTCATGTTCAACCGCGAGGGACACGTGATCATCGACCTGGGTGATGACGTGTACACCCAGGGAAAGCCCCACCCCATGATCGCGCCGTCAAACCGCGTTTCCTTCATCAAAGAGCTTGCGCAAGACACAGACGCCGGCGTGGTACTGCTGGACTTTGTCTTGGGCTATGGCGCCCACGAGGACATGGCGGGTCAGACCGCACCTGCGATCCGTGAGGTCCAGGCCATCGCCAAGGAGCAGGGCCGTGAGCTGCTTTTCATCGCGACCATCTGTGGAACGGCACATGACCCCCAGGGCTTCGCCGCTCAGAAAGCCATCCTTGAGGACGCGGGAGTGGTCATCGCTCCCAACAACGCCAGCGCTGTGGCCACGGCACTGCAGTGCATCGGGCTTTCTTATCGTTATGAAGAATATCCCGTAGAGGAGCCGGCTCCCACAGAGACCGCGACCCTGCCGCCCGTCTCTGCGCAGCTGGCAGCCCTGTTAGCCCAGGGGCCCAAGGTGATAAATATTGGCCTGAGCAGCTTTACCAAGCCCTTTGTTGAGCAAAAGACCCCCTTTGTCCAGTTTGACTGGCAACCTGCTGCGGGAGGCGACCTAAAGCTTCAGCAGATCCTGGGCTTCTTGAGCAGCTACGGGAAAGACGCGGAGGATCCGTGCGACCAAGGGCCCAAGCCTGTCGACGAGGCGAACACGGCGGTTGTCGATAAGATCCTCGCGGCAGTCCCGTATCTGATGGACGTGGTCCCTGCGCACAGCGTCATCCCCCTGCTCGATGAGGGCAAGGTGCTGCTTCATGCGGGGCCGCCCATCCGCTGGGAGGACATGACCAGCCCCATGCAGGGCTCTTGCGTGGGCGCGGTCCTCTTTGAGGGCTGGGCGAGCACCACAGAAGAGGCCCGTGCTCTGCTTGAGGCGGGCGAGGTGCGCTTTGAGCCCTGCCATCACGTGGGCGCCGTTGGCCCCATGGGCGGCATCACCTCGGCGCATATGCCGGTGCTGGTGGTCTTGAACAAGACCCACGGCAACTATGCCTACTGCACCATGAACGAGGGTATAGGTGCGGTCCTGCGTTTTGGCGCCTATCATGCGGGCGTCATCGACCGCCTGCATTGGATGCGCGACATCCTGGGGCCTGTGCTGGGTGGGATACTGCGTGGGATCAAGGACGGCCTGAACATCAACGTGCTGATCTGCAAGGCCATCGCCATGGGTGACGAGTTCCATCAGCGCAACATCGCCGGATCGCTGTGCTTCCTCAAGGAGATAGCGCCGCTTCTGGTGAGCGCCGACATCCCCGACAGGCATCGCAGCGAGGTCATGCGCTTTCTGGCCAACACCGACCAGTTCTTCCTCAACATCATGATGGCGGCGGCCAAGGCAGTGATGGATGCGGCGCGCACCGTGCAGGAAGGCACCATAGTCACCGCCATGACGCGCAATGGTGAGAACTTTGGCATCAGGATCAGCGGCATGGGTGACACCTGGTTCACTGCCCCGGTCAATACCCCTGACGGCCTGTACTTCACTGGCTACACCAGCGCCGACGCCAACCCTGACATGGGCGACAGCGCCATCACCGAGACCTTTGGGGTTGGCGGCATGGCCATGATCGCCGCGCCGGCAGTCACCCGCTTTGTGGGTAGCGGCGGGTTTGGCGACGCCCTGCAGACCAGCGAGCAGATGAGCGAGATCTGCGTGGGGCGCAACCCGGGCTTTCCCGTGCCCACCTGGGACTTCCAAGGCATCTGCCTGGGCATCGACGCCCGCAAGGTGGTCCAGACGCGTATCACCCCGGTCATCAACACCGGCATCGCCCATCGCCAGGCCGGTATAGGCCAGATAGGCGCCGGCACGGTGCACCCACCTGTCGAGTGTTTCGACAAAGCCCTTATCGCCTACGCTGAGAAGCTGGGCCTGAGCCAAACGGAGAAGCCGGCCTGAGCCAAACGGAGAAGCCGGGCTTAAGCCAAACGGAGAAGCCGGCCTGAGCCAAGGCTTCCCAGAAAGGAGCACATCATGAGTCGTATAGTCTTAGCAATTGGGGGCAACGCCCTGGGCTCCACGCTTGAGGAGCAGCGCAACATCATCAAGGAGACCTCACGCAGCATTGTGGACCTGGTACAAGCCGGGCACCAGATCATCCTCACGCATGGCAACGGCCCGCAGGTGGGCATGGTCCACAAGGCGTTCGCCCTGGCCAGCAAAGACAGCGCTGTTGAGGAGATGCCCTTCTGCGAATGCGTCGCCATGACCCAGGGCTACATTGGGTTCCACCTGCAGAATGCCATCCGCAACGAGATAGTCTCGCGCGCCCTGCCGGTGTGGGTGGGCGCCCTTATCTGCCAGGTGCTGGTGGACAAGGATGACAACGAGTTCCAACACCCCACAAAACCCGTTGGCGCCTATCTTGATGACGATGAGATCGAGCGCCTGTGGCTTGATGGGGTTACGATCATGGAAGACGCGGGACGCGGGTATCGTCGCGCCCTGCCTTCTCCCGCCCCGCTGCGCCTTTTAGAAGGTGGCCTCATCAAGAAGATGGCCGAGGAAGGGTACCTCCTCATTGTGAGCGGCGGCGGCGGTGTGCCCGTTGTCGAGCAGGATGGGCGCTGGGTAGGCGTGGATGCCGTGGTGGACAAGGATAAGAGCAGTGCGCTGATCGCCCAGCAGATAGACGCGGACATGCTGTTCCTGCTGACAGCGGTGGAGCAGGTAGCGCTCAACTTTGGCACCCCTGAGCAGGTTGAACTGGGGCAGGTCTCTGTGGCGGACATGCAGCGCTATATGGAGGAGGGGCACTTCGCTCCTGGCAGTATGTTGCCCAAGATCCAGGCCGCCCTGGACTTTGCCCAAAGCGGCAAGGACAAGGTCACGCTCATCACCTCGCTGGACAAGGCGCTTGAGGGAATCGAAGGCAGGGCCGGCACCCGCATAGTGGGATAGACCGGCGCAAGCATGCTAGAAGGAGCGTACTAACGCAGGTGTTGCTCACCTTCTATGCGGGCCAGCGCCTCGCCCATGCCAAAGAGCATGTCCTGTCCGCTGGAGGCGCCCACAGCCAGCAGGGCCTCAAAGCAGCCCTCAAGTGGGAGCTGGCCACTGGGCAAACTACTGGGCAGGCCACTGGGCAGACTACTGGGCAGGCTACTGGGCGGGCTACTGGGCGGGCTACTGGGCGGGCCACCGGGCAGACTACTGGGCAGGCCGGCCAAGGCCGCTATCATCCTTTGGATGAACTCGTGATAGTCGCGCGCGCAGGCGGATCTGAGCAGTTGGGCGCTGAGGTCCGTGGTCCGGTCCAGTTGGCTGCAGATGGATGACTTCAACTCTTCTGCCCAGGGTTGATTGCTTCCAAACTCCTGGTAGAAGGCCAAAAAGCCCAACAGGACGTCATCTCCTGACGGTGTCAGCCCTGGGCCCAGGCCCAGCCATCTGATCACCGTCTCGGGCTCTATTGAAAAGCCGGCGTCTATTCCCGGTGCGATCTGATGCCTGGCAAGCAGGCCTTTGAACTCAGAGGCCGCATCAGCGTCCAGGTACAGAGACCCGCAGCTGCTCTGGTGCAGGGGCCCGGCCCAAACAGGCACTTCTGTAAGGTCGAGCTTCAAGCCAGCGATCTCAAACTCATGGGGCCTGAACCAGCAGGGAGTTCCCGGCTCAAAGGGATGCAGGGGATCAAGGGTCAAGAACCGCGAGGAACCACCGGCCTCCGGCAAGGCCAGCGCCAAAAGCTCTCCGTCAAAGCTGATATTCACCACACGTCGAAACGTGCTGTGCACCTCGCCGCAGCCCTGCCTCAGGCAGGCATTGCGAAAAGCAGCACCTATGCGCAAAACCTCACACACCAGGTTCCCTCCACCACTCCCGTGTTCCCCGGAATCCCTTTTCCCTCAGGATAACAGAATTAATCTTTCAGGGAAGCATCGAGATTACCATAATAACGCCTTGACAGCCTGTGAAATGTAGTTATTATATAATTATGAAAGAACTACGTTTCAAGTGGGATGATCAGAAGAACTTGGCCAATATTGCCAAGCATAAGGTATCTTTCGATGAGGCTCAGACAGTGTTTCTAGACGTCAATGCTCGTGTCATCGACGACCCTGATCATTCCGATAATGAGGACAGATTCATCATCATGGGTATCAGCAACAAGTTGAGGATTCTGGTGGTTTGCCACTGTTATCGCGAAAGCGATGCAGTAATCAGGATCATCTCAGCAAGAAAGGCTACGAAAAACGAGGTGAGCAACTATGGTGCATGACGAGATGAGACTAGAATATGACTTCAGCGCATCAAGGCCCAACCCCTATGCCAAGCGCCTTAAAAAGCAAATCACCATTCGACTTGATGAGACATCTATCGATTATTTTAAGCAGGAAGCCTCAGAGGTTGGTATTCCTTACCAAAGCCTGATAAACCTGTATCTGGCAGACTGCGCCGCCAATAATAAGAAGTTGAAGTTAACTTTGGTTTAGATAACCTCTTCTCTATGTTTCGCCGCTCTCTACTTTCCTTACTATTTGGAGCCGGCTTGTTCAAGTAGGGTAGAATAGGCGACATGTTCATGAATACCACGTCATCCTCCCAACCGCAGCGCCAACCGCAGCGTCAACCGCGCTCCACCAAAGCAACGCCGGCACGACAGTTGGCGCTGGAGATCACCACGCAAGTCCGTGAGCGCAAGGCCTTTGCCCGCGACCTCATAGACAGCCGCCTGCGCAGCGCAGGGCTGGCAGCAGAAGAGCGCGACTTTGCCATGCTGCTGGCGCTTGGCGTGGTGGCGACCTCTGGCGAGCTGGATCTCCTGCTTAACCGCGTACTGCAAAAGGGTGGCAGCAGACCCAAACCCAAGGTGCGTGACGCCCTGCGCATCAGTCTCTATGAGCTCTTCTTCCTGCACAAACCTGAGCACATCGCCATAAACCAGGGAGTTGAGCTGGTCAAAGCCGTCTCACCCCAGGCAACGGGTTTCGCCAATAAAGTGCTGCGGCAGGCAGCAAAGCTCAAAGAGGACTTCCCCTTTGGCGACCCCGCTCTAGACCTGGAGGCACTTGCCCACCAGCAGGCCTTTCCGCTGTGGCTCGCTGAACGCCTTGTCACGGACCTGGGACGTCCGGCTGCAACGCAGTTCATGGAGGCCTCCAACCAACAGCCCCCGCTGTTCTTGTTGGACCTGGAACAGGGGATAACGATAAAGACAAGTCCCGCCCAGCTGCAGGACTACCTGCCACGCATCGAGGCGGGGGAGCTGCTCGTCGCCGATGCCTCAGCGCAGGAAGTCGCCGCACTTGCCACCCCCATGGCAACGGGCTCCTTCCTCGAGGTGGGCAGCGGTCGAGGCACAAAGACCCTCATGCTCCTGCACAACGCGCGTCGCCTGTACGGCACCCAGCCGCAACTTTACGCGCTGGACCTCCACGCCTACAAGCAGGACATACTCATGCAGCGCATCGCCACGCAGGGCTTCAGCAACGTGACACCCGTCACGGGCGATGCCACACAGCTCGACACCCTGGTGGCGGCCCAAAAGCTGCCCGAGCAGTTCGCCGGCGCACTCATCGACGCGCCCTGCTCGGGCACCGGCACCCTGCGCCGCCACCCGGAGATTCGCTGGCGCCTGACGCCTGAGGCCGTCACCCGCCTCGCAGCTCAGGGGCTCGCGCTGCTGAGTTCCACCGCACAGCACACAGAAGACGGCGGTTTCATCGTCTACTCCACCTGCAGCGTACTCGCAGAGGAGAATCAGCAGGTTGTCGTGGCCTTCCTAGACAGCCCCGCCGGTAAGGGCTTCACACAGGAAGGCGAACCCTTCTGCCCCAGCCTGGCCCCCGGCTCTCCCGACGCACATTTTGCTGTAAAGCTTGTAAAACAACGCTCGTAAAACAACGCTAATCCATGCTACTATCACACATACGCGAAAAATGCCCGTGGTCTGGCCAGAGAAAAGGAACGCTATGCCCAGCTTCATTCCCAGTGGTGTCTGCTCATCCAGGATAGATTTTGAGATCGACAATGAGGGACTGGTCAAGAGCATCCGATTCTCCGACGGCTGTCCGGGCAATGCCGCCGGGCTGTCCAAGCTGGCTGAGAACCATCTGGCAACCGAGTTGATCGAGCTCTTTGAGGGGCTGACTTGCGGTCATAAGCCCACCTCCTGTCCCGACCAACTCAGCAAGGCGCTCAAACAAGAGTTGCAAAGAAGGCTGTGATCCGGCTGGCCGGGCGCTCAAAGAAGCAGTGGCCCAGTTGTCCCCGGGTGTTCCAAGAAGAAGGGATTTCCTATGATTGTCGGGATTGTGCGAGAGTCAAGCGTGGGGGAGAAGCGGGTGGCGGGCACGCCGCAGTCGGTTGCTCAGCTGGTGAAACTCGGCTATGAGGTGCTGGTTGAGCAGGGCGCGGGGATTGCCGCCGCCTTCCCAGATGCGGACTACGCCATTGCCGGCGCCCGCTGCGTCTCTCAAGAGGAGGCGTGGGCGGCTGACCTTGTGCTCAAGATAAACCCGCCAATTGACAGCGAGATCGCCGCCCTCAAGGAGGGCGCCACGCTCATCGCCATGATTGCCGCGCCCCGCTCGCCCGAACTTTTAGAGGCGCTTGCCGCCCGCAAGCTGACCGTGCTTGCCATGGACAGCGTGCCGCGCATCTCGCGCGCGCAGTCCCTGGACGTCATATCCTCCATGGCCAACATCGGCGGCTACCGCGCGGTGGTGGAGGCGGCCCATGAGTTCGGCTCCTTCTTCACCGGCCAGGTGACCGCCGCCGGTAAGGTGCCGCCCGCCAAGGTCTTTGTCTCCGGGACGGGGGTCGCCGGCCTGGCGGCCATTGGCACCGCGCATTCCCTGGGCGCCATTGTGCGGGCAACCGACATCCGTGCCGAGACCGCCGAGCAGGTGCAGAGCATGGGCGCCCAGTTTGTCGCTGTTGAGGCTGCCTCCCAGCAGTCAAGCGACGGCTACGCCAAGGAAGCCAGCGAGGATTACGCCGCGGCTGCCGCCCGCATGTATGCTGAGCAGGCAAAAGACGTGGACATCATCATCACCACCGCGCAGATCCCCGGCAGGCCGGCGCCGCGCCTTCTGACCGAGGAGATGGTGGCGAGCATGAAGCCCGGCTCTGTTATCGTCGACATGGCGGCCGCCTCAGGCGGCAATGTTGCCGGCTCGGTCCCCGACCAGATAGTCACCACACCAAACGGCGTGAAGATCATCGGCTACACCGACCTGCCTGGGCGCCTGCCCACGCAAGCCTCCACGCTGTTCTCCAACAACGTGCTCAACCTGATGAAGCTCATCACGCCCGATAAGGACGGGCTGGTCAAGCTCGACCTGGAGGACGTGGTCCAGCGCGGCATGCTGGTCACCCAGGCAGGGGAGGTGACGTGGCCGCCTCCGGCTGTCAGCGTATCGGCCGCCCCGGCCGCCCCGGCCGCCCCGGCCGCTGCCGCCACCCCGGGCGCCGCAGACGCCGCCGCCAAGGAGAAGAAACCCCGCGACCCCCGCGTCAACTACGTGCTACTTGGCCTGTGTGCCGCGGTACTCCTGCTGCTGTTCTTCTTCTCGCCCTCGGGCTTGCTTGGCCACTTCATGGTGTTCATGCTCTCCATTGTTGTGGGCTTCTACGTCATAGGCAACGTCAGCCATTCGCTCCATACCCCACTGATGAGCGTGACCAACGCCATCTCGGGCATCATCGTGGTCGGCTGCCTTCTGGGGCTGACCCTGCTCGACCAGGGCACCTCCCTGTTCGCAGGCGCCAACCTGCCCCTGCTCATCCTGTCCGTAATAGGCATTCTGCTGGCCTCCATCAACATCTTCGGCGGCTTTTTAGTCACGCAGCGAATGCTCAAGATGTTCAGGAGGGGGTAGGCCATGAATATCTCATTGATAAACGGCTCCTACATAATTGCCGGCCTGCTCTTCATCCTGGCCCTTGCCGGCCTCTCCAAACATGAGACCTCCCGCCGCGGCAACATCCTCGGCTCCATCGGCATGGGCCTGGCCCTGCTCTTCACCATCCTCAGCGTTGTCCTGGGTAGGGCCGCAAACATAGGCAACGGCCATTACCTGCCCATCACAGAAGCCGTAGGCGGTTGGGCCCTCGCGGTCATCATCGCCACCATGGCGGTGGGCGCGGCCTTTGGCGTCTATCGCGCCATCAAGGTCGAAATGACCGAGATGCCCCAGCTCATCGCTCTCTTCCACAGCTTTGTGGGTCTGGCCGCCGTGCTTGTGGGCTGGACAGCCTACCTCCATGCCGCCGCAAGCGGGCACTTCGACCCGTTGCACTCCGGCGAGCTCTTTGTAGGCGTCTTCATCGGCGCGGTCACCTTCACCGGCTCCATCATCGCCTTCCTCAAACTCTCGGCTAAGATGAAGTCCGCACCTCTCAAACTGCCGGCCCATAACCTCTTGAACCTCATCGCCATCATCGCCTTCCTCGTGCTGACCGTGGTCTTTGTGCTACGCCCCGAAGGCGCCGCGGGCCTGCTCATGCTCAGCGCCATGACCGCCATCGCCCTGCTGCTCGGCCTGCACCTGGTCGCCTCCATCGGCGGCGGCGACATGCCCGTGGTCATCTCCATGCTCAACTCCTACTCCGGCTGGGCCGCCGCGGCCGCCGGCTTCACCCTCGACAACGACCTCCTCATCATCACCGGCGCCCTGGTCGGCTCGTCCGGCGCCTACCTCTCCTACATCATGTGCAAGGCCATGAACCGCAGTTTCATCTCGGTCATCATGGGCGGCTTTGGCTCCGACGGGGCCGTGGTGGGTGAGCAGAAGGATTATGGTGAGCATAACGAGATAAACGCCGTTGATACTGCTGAGCTGCTCTCCCGTTCCCGCACCGTGGTCATCACGCCCGGCTACGGCATGGCGGTCGCCCAGGCGCAAAGCGCGGTGGCCACCCTGGTCGACAAGCTCCGCGAGAAGGGGCTCACCGTCCGCTTTGGCATCCATCCGGTTGCCGGCCGACTGCCCGGCCACATGAACGTGCTGCTTGCGGAGGCCAAGGTGCCCTATGACATTGTGTTGGAGATGGATGAGATCAACGACGACTTCGAGAACACCGACGTTGTCCTGGTCATCGGCGCAAACGACACCGTCAATCCCGCCGCCGCAGAAGACCCCCACTCTCCCATTGCCGGTATGCCGGTGCTGGAGGTCTGGAAGGCGGAGCGGGTCATCGTGTTCAAGCGCTCGATGGCAACCGGTTACGCCGGCGTCCAGAACCCGCTCTTCTTCAAGGACAACGCCGCCATGCTCTTTGGCGACGCCAAGCAACGAGTCGAGGACATAGTCAAAGCCCTGTGACCTGTAGCGAGCAGGTAATACACGTTGCGCTACGCGCGGCTTTAAAGAACATCCTGGCGAGTCCCACATTGCTGGATCATCAGCCCTTAGCGCTTTGTGTGGGCGCTAGCGCGCGGCTACAAATGGGGAGGGGAACAGAGGAGTTCCTCTTTTCCCCTCCCCCTTTGAACCCTCACCCCATTTCACCCGGCCTTGGGCTCATCGCTTCGCGACGAGCCAAACTCGCTACGCCTTCGGGGTTGAGAAAAGAAGAATTGAATATATAGACGGTGAGGGTTAATACCAGCATTTGGATAACTGCAACTGAATACCACGTTGCGACCAAGGCTCGTCGCGAAGCGATGAGCCCAAAGGACAGAAGATAGGGGTGGGGGGTTGTAAAGGGGGGAGGGTGAAAGAAGATCCTTCTTTCCCCTCCCCACTTGAATTGCCGCGCGCTAGCGCAAAAGATGAGGATGCCTAATGGTCGCAACTCATTATGTGACCGTGCGTTTATGATGTTTTAGCGGTGCGCTAGCGCAAAAGATGCATTAACTCGAAAGCAGCAGCTTCATTAATCCCAGCGTTTCGCCCTTCTCGTATTGGGGTGTAATAGTGAGACAACAGCTCACTATTGGGCGATGCCTTTGCGGCTATACCAGAAGAAGGCGAACGCTAGCGCAACCAGAGCATAGATGAGGCCGACAACCAGGTATGTCCCCTCTATGGCAACGGCAGGGAGAATGCTCGATGGGTCGGCGTAGGCGTAGGGGGTGATGTAGCGTAGCGCCTCCCATTTGTCGCTGATGTTCGCAACAAGGTTCATGAAGTAGAGGAAGGTCGCAAGCCCCAGGCCAAAACCCACGCCCCCACGCTTGAGCACAGCCGAGGCGCCAAAGCAGATACAGGCGATCTCAAGGTGCATGATGACCTGGGCCAGCTGAAAGAGCCAGAACGCCTTTCCCATGACGGTCTCACCGATCGCCGCGAAGGACACAATCGCGCAGAGCGTACAGAACAGGTTGAAGATGATGATCTGTGCAAATACCGCCAGAAGCTTTCCAGCGATGATATCCACACGTCTGACTGGGTGTGTGAGCAGGTATTCCGCCGTGTGCTCCGCCTCCTCCTTGGAGAGCATGCGCGCCGAGATGAAGGCTGCGAACAGGCCGCCGCCAAAGGCCAGAACCGCGGCGCAGTCAAGGCCGTAGTAACCAAGGGGTTCTGTCATGATGATCTTGTCCATGCCAAAAGCGGAGGTGAACGCACCCATCATGGCAAAGGCATTGCTGATCTCCTCTGCCTGCTCCTTGATATCCGGGAAGACGGCCATGCAGGCCATGATTATCGCGCCAACCGCAACGCTCCAGATAATGAGCATCTTTGTGCCCAGTTTCATCTCATGGAGGAAGATAGTCATAGCTGCACCTCCTCTCCGTCTTCTGAAAGCTCCAGGGTGTCTATCCCAGCAGCAGCGCTCCCATCAGCGGAACTCTCAGCAGCAGCGCTCCCAGCAGCAGCGCTCCCATCAGCGGCCTCATAGAAATGCAGGAAGACCTCCTCGATGTCAGGCTCCTCAATGAACAAGTCGGAATAATCCCTGTCAGCCAAAGCTGCAACCAGCGCATGGACATCACCCTGATACAGGAAATCGACTCCGTCCGCATGGGCGCTCAGGTTCTTGATGCCCGCCAAACCCGGTAGCTCGCTTATGCCCTGGATACGCACACGCCGTGCTGCACTGGACGAGAGCTCCTCAACGGTCCCCGCCGCAATGATCCTGCCCTCGCGGATGACGGCAGCGTTCCTGCAATACCGCTGCACCTCAGAGAGCACGTGCGATGAGAGCAGGATGGTCGCGCCTTGCTCGTGCCGTTCTAACAGCAGGTTGAAGAACTCCTTCTGGATCAAAGGATCCAGGCCGCTGGTCGGCTCGTCCAGAATGTAAAGCGCCGGCCGGTGCTGCAGGGCACAGACTATGCCCACCTTCCGGCGGTTGCCCATCGAGAGCTCGTTGACCTTTCTGTTCTGATCGAGGTCCAAGCGCTCGCAGAGCAGCACCGCCTCCGCGCTGCAATCCTGTTTTCTGAGACGAGCAGAGAACCGCAACAGCTCCTTGACCCTCATCCCGTGGTAGAACATTGCCTCAGAAGGCATGTAGCCAATCTGCGCAAGTATGCTCTTTGTCTGTTTTTCGCAGTCAAGGCCGAGAATAGCGGCAGCGCCGCTGGTTGGCGCTATGAGCCCCAGCAATACGCGGATGAAGGTGCTCTTCCCCGCTCCGTTTGGGCCGATGAAACCGTAGATATCCCCTTGCTCGACCTTGAGGTCCACGTCGATGATACCGCGCGCTTTTCCGTAGTACTTTGTGAGCTTGGAGGTTTCGATTGCCGGAGCACTTGCTGCTGAGGCCCTTGCTGATGGTGTGAGCTCTTCTGCCATGATGGATAGCCCCACTTCGAACATACCGCACATTCGTGCAGCAAAACACATTCCACTAACTAAGCATTATAGACTCTAAGGACATAAAGGGGACGGTTCAAGACAGAAGGGGACGGTGTGACAAAGGGGACGGTCTGTTTTGTCATATTGCTTTTTAGCAATATGAAAAAACAGACCGTCCCCTTTGTCAC
>WRHL01000037.1 GCA_009783245.1 Coriobacteriia bacterium | reverse complement strand
CCCCCCTCCTCGCCTTCCACTCCCCGTCATGGCGAGCGTCGCCCCCGTCGACGCGTGGCAACCTAGCGGTGGGACAGGGGGACGGTTCTCTTGTCCCTGCACAGGGACAAGAGAACCGTCCCCCTGTCCCATCCGGCCCCCCTTGTCATGAAGTCCCCACCTCCACAAAGACCCCCGCGGAGCATGTCGAGATCGCACGCAACCCCGCACGCCCCCATGCCCCGCAATTCATCGCCCAGCTCTTCGACGGCTTCATCGAGCTGCACGGCGATCGCCTCTTCCGCGACGACCATGCACTTCTCGGCGGCCTGGCGAGCTTTGAGGGCATACCCGTCACGGTAGCCGCGCACCTCAAAGGCGCCGACCTCAATGAGAACCTCGCCTGCAACTTTGGCATGCCCCATCCCGAGGGCTATCGCAAGTTCATCCGCCTGGCCAAGCAGGCCGAGAAGTTCGGGCGCCCGCTCATCACCTTCATTGATACGCCTGGAGCCTACCCTGGCGCCGAGGCTGAGGAGCGCGGGCAGGGTGAGGCCATCGCCCACTGCCTCTTCGAGTTGAGCGGCCTTGCCATCCCCACCATCGCCGTTGTCACCGGTGAGGGTGGCAGCGGTGGCGCACTCGCCCTGGGTCTTTCTGACCGTGTGCTCATGTACGCCTACGCCATCTACTCCGTGCTCTCGCCTGAGGGCTTCGCAAGCATCCTGTGGAAGGATGCCAAACGTGCGTCTGAGGCCTGTGGTGTCATGAAGCTCACCGCACAGGACCTGTACGCCTCAGCCATGGTCGATGCGCTCATCCCAGAGCCGGAGGGCGGCGCGCACAACAACCCGCCCGCCGCTATCGAAGCGCTACGCCCCTTCCTGCGCGAGACACTGCGCGAGTTACAGGGCAACAACCAGGAGGAGCTTTTGGCTGCGCGCTACCAGAAATACCGGAAGTTCTCCTGATACCAGGAGGAATGACACCGTACAGGCAACAGGAAAGGCATCTATGAGGATACAGGGAACAGGAAGCGCGGCGCCGGCAAAGGTGCTCACCAACAACGATCTTGCGCAGATGGTCGACACCAGTGACGAGTGGATCCGCACACGCACCGGCATCGCTACGCGCCATATCGCCCAGGAGGAGACCACACTCAGCCTGGCCATGCAGGCAGCTGAGCGCGCACTGGACGCCGCGTTGGCCAACGGTGTTGAGCGGGAGCGGATCGGCCTTGTCATCTGTGCTACCGTAAGCAACGAGAAACGCTGTCCTCCACTCGCCTGCCTGCTCCAACGCGACCTGGGGCTGCGCAGCAATCTGCTCGCCTTTGACCTCAATGCCGCCTGTTCGGGATTCATCTACGCGCTTATCGTTGCACAGAAGCTTGTCAACCGGGAAAGCTGCGCGCTTATCGTAGGCGTTGAAACGCTCTCGCATCTGATGGACTTCACCGACCGCAACACCTGCGTGCTGTTCGGCGACGGAGCAGGCGCTGCTGTGGTGTCTTTCACAGAAGCCGCTGACAGCCAGCCGCTTTTCTGGGTCGCTGAGGCCCAAGGCGACGAGGACCTGCTCTATATCACCGACTTCATCCACATGGACGGCCAAGGCGTGTTCAAGTTCGCCGTAGAGGCTTTGACCAGGAGCATCAGGGCAGTGGCGGCTCAGGCGCAGATAGGCCTTGAGGAGGTAGACCTCTTCATCTGCCATCAAGCCAATGAGCGCATCATCGCAAGCGCCGCAAAACGCCTGGGTATACCGCTTGAGCGCTTCTTCATGAACCTTGAGCGCTACGGCAACACCAGCGCCGCCAGCATACCCATAGCCCTTGACGAGGCCTTGGCTGCTGGTGCGTTACGTACGGGCGCCAAAACCATTCTTGCAGGCTTTGGCGGTGGTATGACAGCCGGCGCCGTCTACCTCATCTGGCAGTAAAAGGAGAACACATGTTACTTGACAGCTTTCTGAAGATCACCTACCCCTTCATGCAGGGCGGCATGGCGCAGGTCGCCACCGGACGCTTTGCAGCGGCGGTCAGCAACGCCGGCGCGCTGGGCATTGTTGCTGGCGGCGGCAGGACCAGCGAGCAGCTGCGTGAGGAGATCCACACGGTTCGCTCTCTGACGGACAAGCCCTTTGGGGTCAACGTCATGCTCATGGCGCCTGACATCGAGAAGATAGCCGCCGTTGTGGCTGAGGAGCAGGTGCCCGTCATCACCACGGGAGCCGGCGACCCCGCGGCTTATATCGAAGCCTGGAAGAACGCGAAAAGCCTGGTCATACCCGTTGCGCCCAGCGTTTCGCTTGCGCGGCGCATGGAGAAGTACGGCGCTGACGCCGTGATAGCAGAGGGCACGGAGAGTGGCGGTCATGTGGGCGAACTGACCACCATGGCGCTGGTGCCCCAGGCAGTCGACGCCCTGCGTATCCCCGTCATCGCCGCTGGAGGCGTTGCCTCAGGGCGGCAGCTTTGCGCTATCTTCGCCCTGGGCGCCATAGGCGTCCAGATGGGCACGGCGCTGCTGGTGAGCGAGGAATGCCCTATCCACGAGAACTACAAGCAGCTGCTGCTCGACGCCCGCGACACATCGACCACCGTCACCGGCCGCAGCCTGGGCGCACCCGTACGCATCATCAAGAACAAGATGGCGCGCAGCTATCTCAAGCTCGAGAAAGGTGATATCAACCGTGACGCCCTGGAGGAGCTTACCCTTGGCTCGCTCAGACGTGCCGTGTTCGACGGCGATAAGGACCGAGGCTCCTTCATGGCCGGGCAAGTGGCTGGCCAGCTGACGCGCATAGAACCGCTTGCCGATATCTTCTCCCGCCTCATGCAGGAGTATCAGCAGGTAAAAGAAGGGCTACCCGCACTATGATGCAGATCCCTCAAAACGCAACACTCTCCCCATTCACCTTGCCCGGCATTGCGCTACGCCTGACAGGCCTCACGGCCTGGGCCTTTGCCGGGCAAGGCAGCCAGATACCTGGCATGGGATGCGATATCTACCAGGAGTTCCCCCAGACACGCCCCATCTTTGAGAGCACGGCGGCGGGCTTCGACCTCAGGGAGCTCTGCTTTGACTCCCCCACCAATCTTTTGGATGACACCCGCTATACGCAGGCCTGTATGGCAGCCTTCGCCGCCGCCGTGGTGGCCCTGCTCTTTGAAGCGGGCCTGCGCCCCAGCGCAACGCTGGGGCTTTCTTTGGGCGAGTACAGCGCGTTGCATGCTGCGGGGGTCTTTGACAGTCAGACCTTGCTGTCACTGCTCGGTTTCCGTGGCCGGATCATGGCCGAAGCTTCCGCTCGACCCTCCCGCATGACTGCGGTTTTGGGCCTTTCTGACGAGGAGGTCGAGATAACAGTCGCAGAGATAGCCAGCAAGACCGGCATGGTGGTCTCCTGCACAAACTACAATGCACCACTACAGCTGGTCATCGGCGGAGAGGAAGAGGCTGTGATCGCCGCGGAAGAGGCGCTCAGGCAGCGTGGTGCGCGGCGCTGCATCCCGCTGAAGACCAGTGGCCCCTTCCACACAGCCCTCATGGAGGATGCGGGAAAGCTGCTCACAGAGCGCCTGGCCACCACCTGCTTTGCTCCTCAGGCGGCGCCGGTCATCTTCAACGCCAGCGCCACTCCTGCTCCTGACACCGACATACCCGCACTTCTCGTCAGACAGATCTCCTCACCGGTGCGCTTTGCGCAAAGCATCCGTCTGCTCAAAGAGGCAGGCATCAGCTCCATCATAGAGATAGGCCCGGGAAACGTGCTTGCCGGTCTGATAAGGAAGACTGCGCCTGACATCCAGGTGACTTCCCTGCAAACTGCCGACGACATAAGAAAGCTGGTGGGAACGTGAGCACAACAACTGGTGAACTGACTTTGCGCGTCGCGCTGGTAACTGGTGGCAGCCGTGGCATCGGCCGCGCCATCAGCGTTGCGCTGGCTACCAGTGGCTGCAGCGTTGCCATCAACTACGCGCGTGGCCAAAATGAGGCCCACCAGACACAGCAGCTTTGCGAGCAGGCTGCCCTGGCAGCTGGACACCATGCATCGCGCTTCATCACCATAGGCGGCGATGTTGCAGACCCCAGCGCCTGCGAGGAGCTCTTCGGCGCCACTGTTGAAGCCCTGGGCGCACCGGATATCCTGGTCAATAACGCCGGTATCACCCGCGACAACCTCATCCTGCGCATGAGCGTTGAGGACTTCGACCAGGTCATCCAGGTGAACCTGCGCGCCGCTTTCATCTTCAGCAAGCTCGCCGCCCGCAGCATGGTGAAGAAGCGCTTTGGACGCATCATCAATACCTCCAGTGTGGTGGGTCTTACGGGTAACGCGGGGCAGGCGAACTATGCTGCGAGCAAGGCAGGGCTCATTGGGCTGACCAAGACCCTGGCAAAGGAGCTGGGATCGCGCTTTGTCACCGTCAACGCCGTCGCACCCGGTTTCATCGAGACCAGCATGACCGAGGACTTGGGCACAGGGGTACGCGAGCAACTCACCGGCAGCCTTGCCATCCCACGTTTGGGAACGCCAGAGGACGTGGCAGCGCTGGTCGCCTTCCTCGCAAGCGATGCGGCTTCCTACATAACGGGGCAGGTCATCGCCGTGGATGGCGGTATGGCCTTGTAACCCCACCGTCATTGCGAGCCCTGCCAGAGGCAGGGCGTAGCGCCTGAGGCGCCACTGTGCGGTTTTGGGAGAGGTGGCTGAAGCGAGACCGGGAACCGCTTGTTATCAGTACTATGCAGAGCAGAGAAGGAGCCGACATGATACAGGTAAAGACACAGCGCGTGGTGGTCACCGGCATGGGGGCCATAACGCCGTTGGGTGCAACGGCGCCGTCCTTTTGGAGCGCTGTCAAGGGCGGCCAGTGCGGCATCGCGCCCCTGTGTGCCTATGACACAAGCACGCAGGCGGCAAAACTCGCCGCAGAGGTCACCGCAGACACCGCGGATCTCCTGACTCCCGCTGAGCTGCGCAAGATGGACCGCTTCACCCAGTTCGCGGTCATCGCGGCGCGCGAAGCCGTAAGCGACAGCGGGTTGACGGCTGACAACACGGACCTTAACCGCGTAGACGTGCTGGTCGCAAGCGGCATAGGCGGCATGGCGACCACGGTGCGCGAGCAGAACCGGGGGCTTGAGCGCGGCTTTGACAAGATCTCGCCTTTCTATATCCCCATGACCATAGCGAACATCGCTGCCGGACAGATCGCCATCGAGCACGGCCTACGTGGGGATTGCAGCTGCATCGTAAGCGCCTGCGCGAGTTCAGCCCACGCCATCGGCGAGGCCATGCGGCACATCCGCCACGGTTATACCGACGTGGTGGTCTGCGGAGGCAGTGAGGCAACGGTCATTCCGCTCGCGATGGGTGGCTTCACCTCCATGCAGGCCCTGCATCTGGGTGATGACCCCCTGCGCGCCTCCATCCCCTTTGATGCAGAACGCTCGGGCTTTGTGCTGGGTGAAGGCGCTGGCATACTGGTTCTGGAGTCCCTTGATCACGCCCGTGCGCGTGGCGCACAGGTGTACGCTGAGGTCGCCGGCTTTGGCGCCGGCAGCGACGCCTACCACATCACCGCGCCTGAGCCTACCGGTGCGGGAGCGATCAGCTCCATGCGTCGCGCCCTGCTTGATGCAGACCTGACCCCCGCCGACGTTGACTATATAAACGCCCATGGCACCTCAACACCTCTTAACGATAAGAGCGAGGCTCTGGCCATACGCACCGTGTTTGACAACCAGGCAATACCACCCGTCAGCTCCACAAAATCAATGACCGGCCACCTTCTTGGAGCCGCTGGCGCAATCGAAGCCATCATCTGTGCCCGCGCCCTTCAGGAGGGCTTCATCCCACCAACCATCAACTATCGCATACCAGACCCCGAATGCGAGCTTGACGTAGTACCCGGTGAAGGCCGCTTGGCTCCTCTGGAGGTTGCCCTGTCCAACTCACTGGGTTTTGGTGGTCATAACGCCACGCTTATCCTTATCCGTATGTCCTAGAAAGGCTCGCCATGCCTACGCTTGATATCGAACAGATCAAGGAAATCCTCCCTCATCGTTATCCCTTCCTTCTCATAGACCGCGTTGAGGATTATAATCCTGGTGTATGGGCGCAGGCGCGTAAATGCGTCACGGGGAACGAACCGTTCTTCCAGGGGCATTTTCCGCAGCAGGCGCTTATGCCGGGGGTACTCATCTTGGAGGCGCTTGCCCAGACGGGGGCAATCGCGCTTCTCAGCGAGCCTGAGAACAAAGGACGCATTGCCTATTTCGGCGGCGTGAAAAACGCTCGCTTCAGGAGGGTCGTGCGACCCGGAGACGTGCTTGAACTTGAGTGTCACCTCACAAAACGCAAGGGGTCGATAGGCTTTGGCGAGGCGATCGCAACCATTGAGGGGGTTGTCGCCTGTAAGGCTGAGCTGAGCTTTGTGTTGGGCGGAGAGCGCGTATAAGTAAAGGGCGGAACCACCGTCACAGGGGAGTACATGGAGCGCGAGGAGATGCAGATGATCGAATCATTGGAGACCGCATTTATCGGAGTGTACACCAAGTTCAAGATCCAGTTCTACCAGCGAGTGCTCCAACGCCTGTCAGCGCGCGAGGCCTCCCTCACCACAACCGAGGCATACAGCGTAGAGATCATCCATTCCCTGGGTACGCCTACGGTGAGCGAGTTCGCAAAATTCGTCAATATCTCCGTTGCCAATGCGACCTACAAGGTACAGAGCCTCATCAAGAAGGGCTATCTGTATAAACAGCGCTCAGAAGCAGATCGCCGTGAATCATATCTCTATACCACGGAGCGCTACGCTGAGTACCAAAGGCTGAGCGATAGTTACATCAACACCATCCTCAGACGTATAGAGCAGAACTGCTCACCAGAGGACGTTGCCGCCTTTGCACGTGTGATCAGCACCATGAACAATGAACTCATGCCTGAGGTGGAGCTACACGGATAAGGATCCCATACTGGGGTTTTCCAAAGCGTCGCACTGTGATTGCTTGTTTTATTGAGCCACAATACAGCCGAACCGGGAGGGAATCGAGGAAGAGATGAAAAAGGAGCATGGAGTCCTATTCGAGCCTATTCGTATTGGCACTGTAGCGATTAAGAACCGCCTTGTCATGGCCCCCATGGGACCAGCCGGCATGTCTAACGAGAATGGCGTCTTCAACCAGCGCGGCGTGGACTACTACGTCGAACGGGCTCGAGGTGGGGTGGGCCTCATCATCTCAGGTACTACTTGTGTCGAGGACCAGGTCGAGCGGAGAAAGCAGCATATGCCGTTTCCTCGGAAGAAGCCTGGCGAGTTCTCTGCCGCTTCCCGTCTCATGCTCGAAAGAGTACATGCATATGACACCAAGTTCTTCGTCCAGCTGACAGCGGGCTTTGGCAGGGTGTTGTCGCCTGCCTTGCTGAGGGAGGAAGATGAGCTGGTGGGCCCCTCGATGAACCCAGGCAGATGGATACCTACACAGATCACCAGGGAGATCACCGTCAAGGAGATCAAATCCATCGTCAAGGCGTTTGGGGAGTCCGCGGAGATATGCAGGAACTGCGGATATGACGGTATCCAGATACATGCCGTACACGAGGGCTACTTGCTCGACCAGTTTGCCACCCCTTTCTTCAACCGCAGGACAGATGAGTATGGTGGGTCGCTTGAGAACAGGATCCGCTTCGCAGTTGAGGTCGTTGAGGAGATCAAGGCACGGTGCGGAGACGATTTCCCTGTCACCGTGCGGTACAGCCCCAAACACTTCATCAAGGATTGGAACAGGGGTGGATTGCCGGGTGAGGTCTTCGAGGAGAAGGGCCGCGATCTTGACGAAGGTGTCGAGATGGCCAAGCTGCTTGAAGAAGCCGGCTATGACGCCTTTGATGTCGATGTGGGAAGCTATGACGCATGGTACTGGAGCCATCCTCCGATGTTCCACGAGAAGGGCATGTACCTTCCCTACAGCGAGCTTATGAAAAAGCATCTTAAGACACCGGTGATCACAGCCGGTCGTATGGACGACCCTGACCTTGCGAGCGCTGCCATCAACAATGGGATGACCGATCTGATTGCGCTGGCACGGCCGCTTCTTGCCGACCCATACTGGCCACGGAAGATCCGGGAAGAGAAGCTGGATGAGATCCGCCCCTGCCTTTCCTGCCACGACGGCTGCCTGAAGAGGATGAGCACGCTTGTCTCCTGTGCGGTCAATCCCTCCACAGGAAGGGAGGCGGAGCTGAGGATAGAGAAGGCAGCTGCGCAGAAAAAGGTGCTGGTGATCGGCGGCGGGATCGCCGGATGTGAGGCTGCGCGGGTCTGCGCCTTAAGAGGGCATGCCGTTACCGTCTATGAGAAGAATGACGCTCTTGGCGGGAACCTCATCCCCAGTGGGATCCCCGATTTCAAGGAGAACGACCGGAAGCTGGTCAAGTGGTATGAAGGCCAGCTGAAGAAGCTGGGTGTGCAGGTCTTGCTAGGCACCTTGGCCAACAGGCAAGCCATAGATAAGGCCGAACCTGATGTGGTGGTGGTAGCAACCGGATCCACGCCAAAACTGCTGAGTTTCCCTGGAAGCGACAATAAGAACGTCATGACTGCATCAGATGCCCTGATGGGCAAGGCGGCTATTGGGGAGAACGTGGTTATGGTCGGCGGCGGACTTGTTGGCTGTGAGACTGCGCTTTGGCTGGCTAAGCAGGGCAAACAGGTCACGATTGTGGAGTTCTTGGAAGACATCCTCTTCTCTGGGAAGCCCTTTGTAGTGGATCCAAACGAGCAGATGCTCAGGGACCTGCTTGACTTCAACAAGGTGGAGAAATTGACCAGCACAGCGCTTTGCTCCTATGACGGGCAGGAGGCGCTGGTCAAGACCAAGGCCGGTGAGATGAGGATACCCGCAGACAGCGTGATCCTCTCGGTGGGTTATGACCCAAGCGCTGAGCTCTACCAGGAGATCAGGGGTGAATGCTTCGAGACCTATCTTTTGGGAGACTGCAAGAGTGTCAAGACCATCATGAGCGCGATCTGGGAAGCCAACGAGGTAGCAAGGTCCATCTAGACTGGATGGATCGGCGGTAGCTGGGCCCTATCAGGCTGGATGCTTGCTGTTGCCCTGACTCAAACAGCTGTTGATGACAGCTGCTTTTCCTGTTCCTGTGCCCTGATTCCAGCTTGATAGGAATAGTACTCATGCACCAGGCTCTTGAACCCCAAGGCCTTGAGGTCCTGATAGCTGGTGCGATAATTGCCTGCCTGGAAGCGTCCGGTGGGAATCCAGCGTGCGTATTGTTGCAGGTAGTGATCTATCTCGCGTAGACCCTCGCTGGTGGTCAGCAAAGGGAAGAACCAGCGGGCCCAGGTGAGCTCATTGCTGGCAAAACTATCATAGAACTTCTTATTGAAACTGCGGATATAGGCGCGTATGGCCCGCTGGGACAGAGATAGAGGGGATGGTTCTATAGTGTCCATAATGTCCTCTGCTTGCTTGCGGAGCATCCAGCGCCGCAGGGCTCGAGCCTTGCGTCTGATCTTGCCCTTGATCTTGCGGCGGGTCACCTGGCTGAGGTCGATGGTGCCATCACAGTAGCTGATGCCAAGGAACTCCCAAGGCATACCAGGAGCAGCGACAGAGGCTTTCTCACTGTTGATGACAAGTCCATGCCGGGCGATGATCGCTTCTGCAGACCTTCGACTTGCAGAGAGCACGTCCTCATCGGGCGCGAAGAAGATGATGTCATCTGAATAGCGTGCATAGGTCAGCCCCCGCTGGTTGAACCAGAGGTCCAGTTCACGCAGGTAGAGGTTTGCCAGGAAGGGAGCCGTTGGCGTGCCGGCCATCACCCCGTGTTCCTCGTGGATAAGCACGCCTTCATCTAAGGCGACGCCTGCGGTGAGGAACTGCTCGAAGAAGGCCAGCAGACGCGGGTCGTCGGCCAAGACGCCACCAAGGATGGGCAGCAATCGCGGTATGTCGATGCTGTTGAAATAGTCAGAGATGTCCAGCTTACAGCACCAGGATGTGTTGATGCGGGGTGTGCGGATGATGGTGTTGAGCGCACGGTGCACACCGTGATCGCGACGAAAGGAGTAGCAACCGGGTGGCTGGCGCTCATCAAAGCAGAAGAGCAGCCAGGCAAGCAGCTTGAGCACCCACATGGTATCTGGTTCAAAGGCATAGACAATGCGTTTGCGCTGCGTGCCAAGCTTGTTCAGGCGGAGCTTATGGGGAGGCGGTAGCGGTTCGCCAGCCTGAAGCGCATGGGCGATGCCAAGGTACGCCTGACTGGCGACAAGTTCCTTGAGTACCGCCTCATCAGTGCGACTGAGGTGCCCTTTCTCCTGCTTGTAGTCCAGGAATCGCTGCCAGATCAGGGGGTTGTCCAGCTTATCCAGAAGGCTCACGTAGCGACGCTCCCCCCATGCTTGGCAATCTGGGGAATGCAGAGAGCAGCTGTATGGGCAGGAAGGGAAATGCTGTTTGAAAGCAGCGATGCTGCTACCGGACTGAACATCATCTGGCCATCCGCAAAACCCGTATGCTGCCGATGTAGCAGCAAACGAGAAAGATGATGCTTCGTCCTCCCGCGGATACAGGCATACGCCTGTGTTTCCCTTCCTGCCTGGCAAGCGCTGACCACAGTAAGCCGACAGAACCGACGGCATCTTTTTGGCATGCGCTTATACCCTTTATCACCGAGTTGCTACCAGCGCCTTCCTATTTCAGAAGGCCCCTGATACGGTTGATGACATAATCCGGTTCATTGGCCATGAAGTCGAAGAAGTTTATGAAGGGTACCCCTGATGCCTGACAAGCAGCCTTTGCGCCCTTGAAGGCCCGGTTGTTGGTCTTGTTGTGCTCAGTGAGCATGATGGCCCCGCAGGCCGCCCCGTTCTTTATCAGCAGGAAGTCATAGGGCTTGCCGTCGCCGCCCAGCTCGGCCACTGGTACGTACTCGCGAACCAGGTAATCACCGAAGTCCTCCTTGAGCATGGCAGCGAACCAGGCGTGATCCTTGTACTCGATGCTTGGAAGGCCACGACGATTGAACCTTCTCCCCCAGCCCGTGTCTTGCGGCGCCTGCTGAGCCTGTGGCGCCTGTTGGGCCGGATACTCGCCTTTCCCTCGTGCTGAAGAGGTTTGCCCAGAGACCTGTCCGATCAGATCCGAGGCCTTATCAGTCAATACGTCACCGACTGCCTTTTTGACAACTCTGTCCAGTAGACCCACGTTTCCTCCTGTCGTTGATAAGCGGAACCTCCCTGAAGCCAGTTCTTCTACCGTCAAAGCCCTGGTTGATGCCCGTTGGATACCGTGTTCAGCCAACCCACGCTGTTTCACGGTGTTACACACTGTTACAGGCTAGTATGCGTATCCCTCCAGGCCCTCAAGGGTCCCTGAGAACTCTGGGCCTGTGAGGCCTGTCCTGGTGAAGTCATCGGGCATGAACAGCGAGCTTCTCTTATGCAGCGGCACCGCCTTGCCCGCTTCCAGCACCTCGGCGACAAACTGGCTGCAGAAGCGCTTACGGCTCCTTCTCAGGAAAGGAAAGCCGACCCCGCCCAGAATAGCGCCTGAGACGTTGAACTTCCAACCAGAATAGCTCTTATAATGGGATTCGATATACTCTTTCATAGAGTCATATGCCCGATGAGATACCGGCACTCGGTAAAGGGCACAGGGCACGTTTATCTTCTTAAGACAGATCTTCTCAGGCTCCTCAACCAGAAAGCCCCGCCTGGTGAAGCTGTAGAAGCACCCTTTCTCCTCCTCAAAACCAATCGAGGCGTGAGAGTAGTATCCCCGTATCAGGGAAACCAGGATATGGGAGAAGCGATCAGAGTGCTTGGTAAGCAGAATGAAGATGTCCCGTTTGTCTTCCACGCTTGGATGCCTGTTCCTTGTCGTTGGGTTCCTACAAAAGGCTGCGCTTATTTTACGCTAATAGCCTGCAAAACTGCTCAGCAATCCCATATTTAATCCTGATGGCTCCAATGCTTCCACGTATGAAACCTCCGTTGAAGGCGTCAGGAGACGGCCTGCCTGTTCTCTAACTCCCTTCTCGTGCTTCCCTTTGAACGGTAAAATGAACCTGTTGACTCTTTGGGGAGAAACTCCCCTACCAGGCAAAAGAGGGGAAAAGGTGCTGACGAGAAGAACAAGGGTCTGCTCCTGGATAGCGCGTGTCGCAGTGCTGCTGGTCTTTGCCTGGAACCTGCAGTGTGCGTTCGCCTTTTTGTTCTCCCCAGAGGCCTACGTAGGCGGTTTTGAACTTGCCGGTGTCAGTGGCATTGCCGCGATCCAGGGCATCGCCGTTGCCTTCCTCATGTGGAACGCAACGTATCCGCTGGTGATCCTTAACCCCCTCAGGCACTATGCACTCTTTGCGGTTGTCCTGGCACAACAGCTCATAGGACTTGTGGGAGAGAGCTACATCCTGCTGTCTCTGGAGCCTGGGCACACCTCACTTGCTGCTTCGCTTTCGCGCTTCATCATCTTTGATGGCGTTGGGCTGGCGCTTATGGCGCTTGGATTTGTCCTGCTCCTCCCCCATTACATCAGTAACAGGAAAGCTGGCAGGACTCGCGGGGAGGGTTCTCGCGGGTTGACCTGAGCCTTCACCCAGCGCTCAGAATGCGCTCGATTGCCCAATCGATGTACTCCTGTACCTCATCCGCACAATACTCTTTTGCCTGATGCAAGGCTGGCAGGTGGGAGGCGTCCCTGGTGTTGCCCAGAGCGATGGCTGCGTTGCGCTGGAACATCCACCGCAGGCCTATGTAGTTGTACATGATGGGATAGATGACCCTCTCATAGTAAGCATCATCCAAAAGGAGCATCTTCTCAAGGTCGAACTCCTCAGCAAGCCTCTCTAGGAAGGGATCTGTTTGCGTTGCCTTCGCCAGAATGGGCTCATTGCGTGGGCACACTTCCTGGCATCGATCGCAGCCATGGACGCAGACGCCCATCTTCTCCCTAAGCCCCTCCTCTATATGCCCTGGGCTTATCTGCATGGCTAACATGCATTTGGTTGGCCAGAGCTTTCCCGGTTCATACAATGCACCAGTCGGACATGCCGCGATACACTTCATACAGTCTGGCGGACAGGGGCGTTCTATTGTCGGCTCATCATAGTCCAGCTCAACATCTACCAGGAAGGAGAAGATGACTACGAGAGACCCGCTATCTCTGCTGTAAGCCATATTGTTGCTGCCATAGGTCACAACACCGGCGCGGGCGCCCGCATACCTATCGGGGATCCTGTAGGGGCCGCTTTCGTCAACCTGTATGCCAAGATCCTTGAGGAATTGTAGGAACTTGTCGCGCCTGATGCCATTCATGCTGTCTGGCTTTGGAACATAGCCGCGCCCAAGATAGACCCTCCCAACGCTCTGAAGGAGCTTTTCCGGGTAAGCTGTCTGAGAGAAACCATAGGTAGCACAGATGATGGACTTCACTGCAGGCATCACGTCTTTAGGGTCTGCTCCTGCATAGGGTCCTGCAGGGAGGGCTATCCATCGCGCATATTCCGGACGGTCTTCCATCTCTTCCCGGTACCCCGTAAAGACGTCTGCAGGCGCAATACCTATACTCGCATAGCCCAACTCAAGCGCCTTATCCTTAATGATCCTTGTCAGTTCTGATTTACTGCAGTTCTGTACACTGAATACCGTCATCACAGCCTCCTGAGCTATTGATTTTCTGCTGCAACCGATTCTATCAGGGCATCCTTGAAGAAGGTATAGGCGTTTGTGAAGAAGAACCTGTCCGCTAGGTCGCTGCCAAAGTGGGCAGACACGTGCTCATAGAGGCTCCCCAGCTTCTCACAGCCCTTGAGCCACAGAGGGACATCGGCGCCGTCATAGTCACTGCCCAGCGCGATAGCGTCCTGACCACCAAGCTTGAGCCAATGCTCGATATGGCGCAACACGTCAGCGGGCGTGGGCTCGCGTTTCTCGTCAATCAGGAACCCGGTGTAGAGGTTGAGTCCCACTATGCCGCCCCGCTCAGTTATCGCCTGGAACTGGTAATCGCTCAGATTGCGCTGGTGGGTGCAGATGCTGCGCGCGTTGGAATGCGACGCCACAAAGGGGCGCTGCGCACAGCGCAGGAGGTCGGTAAGGCTCTCGCTGTTGAGATGCGAGGCGTCGATGATGATGTGGCGCTCCTCCAGGGCGCTGATGGCCGCCTTGCCAAAGGCGCTGATGCCTCCCTGCGCTTCGCTTCCGCTGGCCAGGGCGTTTTGCGCGTTCCAGGTGAGGGTCAGCATCTGCACACCCGCCTGGGCGAGCTCATCGATGCGCTTGAGGGAGTCCACCAGAAAGGAGGCGCCCTCAACGGTGAGCAGGGCCGCACACTTCCCCGCTGCCAGCGCCCCATCTATCCCGCAGGCGCTGCGAACCTGCCATACCAGGTCGCCGTGCGCCAACATCTGCTCTGTGAAGTAGGCGTTTACATGCTTGAAGAGCTTCCACCCTTCCTTGGGTGGAAGCGCGTCGGGGATGAAGATGGCAAAGCACTGACACCAGGCTTGAGCCTCCATGCGCTCCAGGGAGACATGGGCGTCATTGTCCCTGAGTGAGGCGAGCCGCTCTTTGGGGATCCCCTCCTTGGCGTTTTGCTGTGCGAAGTCCGGGTAGGCGGCATAGTCATTGAGGCAGAGTCTATCCAGCGTATCGCAATGCAAGTCAAAAACGCGCATCTCCTGCCTCCTCTACCCCAGGCGGGCGGGGTTATAGACACCGTCCTCGGTGATGATGTTGGTGATAAGGCGAGCGGGAGTCACGTCGAAGGCGGGGTTGAAGATGTCAGCCCCTGGCGGGGTGGTTAAAAACCAGGCGTCCAGGGCGTAGGCGCCTCCCTTGCGCTCCACGGTCATCTGATGGCCAGCCTTGAAGCTGAGGTCGTGGCTTCCTGCGGCGGTCAATGCGTCAAGGGCTTGTGCCTCCTGCGCACCCTGAGGTGTGATGATGCCACTGGCGGTGAAACCGGCCAGCTCGCGCGGGTCGCGCTGCTCAATGGGGATCTGGCTGCCATCTGCAAAGCTGCGGTCTATGGTGGAGGTGGGCGCACAGACATAGAAGGGAATGGCGAAGTGCTGGGCCAGCACAGCCAGACCCAGGGTGCCTACCTTATTGGCGGTGTCGCCGTTGGCGCAGATGCGATCCGCGCCTACCAAAACGGCATCGACCCAGCCCTGGGCCATGACCGTGGCTGCCATGTTGTCGGCGATGAGCGTGTTGGGGATGCCCGCGCACATCAACTCCCAGGTGGTGAGACGGGCGCCCTGGTTCAAAGGGCGGGTCTCACAGGCCCAGACATGGTCTATCTTATCGTTATTGAAGGCGGTGTAGATGACACCCAGTGCGGTGCCATAGAAAGCCGTAGCAAGCGACCCGGCGTTGCAATGGGTGAGCACGCGGGAGTGGGGCGCGAGCAGCGGGGCGCCGTTAGCGGCGATAGCGCGGTTTGTGGCCTCGTCGTCAGCGAGCATCTGCTGTACAAAGGCGACCAGCGCCTCCTTGGCCGACATAAGTGAGGTGTTCTGCGCGATGAGATCATGCGCGTGCTCCTTGGCGCGGTTGGCGCCCCAGGCCAGGTTGATTGCCGTGGGGCGGGCTTGCGCGATGCGCTCAGCTGCCTGGTCGATGCCTGCCAGCCACTCCTCGCCAGTGGTGGCCGCAGACTCGTTCTCGCTGTAGAGCGCCACTGCCAGAGCAGCGCCCAGACCCAGGGCCGGAGCGCCACGCAGGGCCAGACTCTGGATGGCTGTCTCCACGCCCACCAGTGTGCGGCAGCAGAGGATGTCGCCTTGTAGGGGCAGGCGGGTCTGGTCTATGAGGTAGACGCCAGGAACGCCGTCCACGGGATCCGTGTCCCACCAGATGGTGCGCGGCAGGTTGGAGAGGTCAGCCTTTGGCACATCTGCAGGCATCAAGTTGTGCCCTGGTCCCAGGAGTTGAGGTAGGCCTCTTGCTCGGTGGTCAAGGTGTCGATCTGCAGACCAAGAGCCGCCAGCTTGAGGCGGGCGATCTGCTCGTCCAGCACGGCGGGCACAGAATAGACGCCGGGGGCCAAACCCAGGGAGGCATTACCGTCCCTGTCCGCCCCGCCGTCCATCTGCTGGACCAGGTATTCTGCGGCCAGGGCCTGGTTGGCAAAGCTCATGTCCATGACCTCTGCCGGGTGTCCCTCAGCAGCGCTGAGGTTGATGAGGCGGCCTTCCGCCAGCAGGATGATCGTGCGACCGTCAGGCAGGAGGTACTCATCCACCAGAGGCTTGAGTTCGCGTTTCTGGGTGGCGTGCTCCTCCAGCCAGGGGATGTCTATCTCCGCGTTGAAGTGCCCCGAGTTACAGATGATGGCTCCGTCCTTCAGGCGCATGAAGACCTCGCGGTCGATAACGTTGGTGTTGCCCGTAACGGTGATCCATATATCGCAGCAGGCTGCGGCCTCAGCCGCAGGCATGACCCGGTAGCCATCCATATGGGCTTCCAGCGCCCTGAAGGGATCAACCTCGCAGACAACCACCTGCATGCCCATGCCCGCAGCCCTGAGTGCCACACCGCGCCCGCACCAGCCGTAGCCGCTGACCACCAGGGTCCTGCCGGCCAATAGGCGGTTGGTCGCCCGCATGATGCCGTCTAAGGAGGACTGCCCGGTGCCATAGCGGTTGTCATAGAAGTGCTTGGTCTTGGCGTCGTTCACCGCAATGATGGGATAGCGCAGTGCGCCCTCGGCAGCCATGGCCGCAAGGCGGATGACCCCCGTGGTGGTCTCCTCGGTGCCGCCCAGTATGCCAGCGATGACCTCAGGGCGGTCAGCATGGATGCGCCCCACCACATCGGCGCCGTCATCCATGGTGATGTGCGGTAGATGGTCTATCGCGGCATCGATGTGCTGGTAGTAGGTCTGCGTGTCCTCGCCCTTGATGGCATAGGTCGCCACGCCATAGTACTTGACCAGCGCCGCCGCCGTGTCATCCTGGGTGGACAGCGGATTGGACGCACAGGCGACCACCTTTGCGCCACCCGCCACCAGCGTGCGCAGGAGGTTCGCGGTCTCGGTGGTGATGTGCAGACAGGCAGAGATGCGCAGCCCTTCCAGGGGCCGCTCCTGCTCAAAGCGCGCGCGGATGCTTGCAAGCACCGGCATGTCGCGATCCGCCCACTCGATGCGGGCTCGCCCCGCGTCTGCCAGTGCGATGTCCTTGATGTGATAATCCATGGTTTCCTCTCCGTTGCAGTTCTGTTCAGAATAACTGGGTAGCGACTTCCTCCAGGAAGGTTCGGGTATCCACCTGCCGTTTGTGCTCCAGATGGGAAAGCGCGTACAGGTCACCGGTCATGATGCCGGCTTCGATAGTCGCAATGGTCGCCGCCTCCAAAAGGTCGGCAAAGTCGCAGAGTCTTGGCAGCTGGTCCAATTCGCCGCGCTTGCGCAACGCCCCGGTCCAGGCAAAGATGGTGGCAACAGAGTTTGTGGAGGTCGCCTCCCCTTTCATATGACGATAAAAATGGCGCTGTACCGTGCCGTGGGCCGCCTCATACTCATAGGCGCCCTGCGGTGATACCAACACAGAGGTCATCATGGCCAGTGAGCCAAAGGCGGTGGCCACCATATCGCTCATGACATCGCCGTCATAGTTGCGGCAAGCCCATATGAAGCCGCCCTCAGAGCGGACGACCCGGGCCACGATGTCGTCGATAAGCGTGTAGAAATATGTGATCCCTGCCTGCTCGAAGCGCCCACGGTAGTCAGCCTCGAACACCTGCTCGAAGATGTCGCGGAAGCGCCGATCGTAGGTCTTGGAGATGGTGTCCTTGGCGCCGAACCACAGGTCCTGCCTGGTATCCAGGGCATAGGTCATACAGGCGCGGGCAAAGGACGCGATGGATGCATCGGTATTGAAGATGCCCTGCACAATACCGGTGCTGGTGTCACTCTCCTCTGCGCCGAAGTCTCGGATCAGCAGTCGCTGCTCGCCACCAGCAACTCCAGCAGCAGTTGCGACCAGCTCTACCTTCGCCCCTGCCAAAGCATCGTCAAGCAGCAGTTCCGTGCCCTTGTAGATGTCGCCAAAGGCGTGACGCGCTATGGTGATGGGCTTGGTCCAGCTGGGGATGTAGGGAGTGATGCCAGCGCAGGTGATGGGCGCCCTGAAGACCGTGCCGTCCAGCTCAGCCCGGATGGTCCCGTTAGGTGAGGGATACAGGGCGGAAAGCCCGTACTCGGCCATCCGCTCGGCGTTAGGGGTGATGGTAGCGCACTTCACACCCACCCCGTAGCGCTTGATGGCAGCTGCAGCTTCTTTTGTCACCGCGTCACCGGTCCGCTCCCGTTCAGCAAGACCCAGATCGAAATAGACGGTCTCAAGCTGAACAAAGGGCTCCAATAGAAGCTCCTTTATCCAGGCCCAGATGATCCGCGTCATCTCGTCCCCATCAAGCTCCACCAAAGGTGTGCTCATGTGTATCCTATTGGGCATCTCTTCCCTTTCTGCTGTTATGACAGAGATCCACTGTTAGACAGGGTCTAGCGCTAGCTACTTCTTCTGGCACAGCTCGATGATCTGGGTGGCACGTCGCTTCAGCGGGCCCTTCGCGTTCTCGGCATCGAACTCCATGCGGCTCGCAAGCGAACCCCTGACATCCTTGCTGATGCGCCCACCGGCAAAGCTGATCACAGAGATCAGCATGTCCTGGAACTCCGGGTCGCCGTGGTAGCACTGGATGGCCTCGTCGATCAGCGGCCAGACCTTGGCAGAGCGCTTGGCGTCCAACGCACCATAGGCGCACAGGAAACGCAACGCTGCCAACCGCGCAGAGCCTGATTCCTCATCGTATAGAGAGCCTTCTGCACCTAGCAGGGCCTCGTCGCAGGCCTCCGGGTCATAGCTGACTATCCTGGTCAACACCTCCAGGCATTCCCAGCGTGTCTGCGCCTCAGGCCGATGCAGGGCGTCGGCTATCTGTGGGATGAAAGCCACCAGAGCCTCCGGAGAACCCTCGGATATGGTACCCAGGGCTGCGGCGGAGAACTGCCGTATCCGGCGCGCCTCCCCCGCCAGGTTGTCTACCAGCGTCGCGAGTATAGCTGGGTTTCCCAGGGCCTGCTCTGCGACAACAGAACGATCGACCGTGGGGTCGAAGACTATCTCGATGTTGTCTTTCTTCTTGGTTGCCATGCTCACTCCAATGCGAATCCGCCGTGCTTGCGGAAATGCGCGGCAAGCCCGCCATCCGCAAGAAGCTTCGCCATTACACTGGGCAGAGGCGCAAAGGGGATGTCCTCGCCCGTTGTCAGGTTCTTCACAACCCCGCTTTGCAGGTCGAGGTCTATCTCATCTCCCTCGCTTATGCGGCTGGTGTCGCACTCGACCACCGGCAGCCCCGTGTTTATCGCGTTGCGGAAGAAGATGCGCGCAAAGGTCTGCGCCAGGACGGCTTTGGTGTTGGAGTGGATCAACACCAGCGGCGCCTGCTCGCGCGAGGAGCCGCAGCCAAAATTGGTACCTGCGACCAGGATCCCGCCTTCAACCGACACGCGCTCATAGTAGTTGGGATCCAGTTCCTCCATGGCGTGGTGCGCCATCTCGCGCATGTCGTTGGACTTGAACTTGTACTTGCCGCTGATGATGTAGTCGGTATTGATGTCGTCGCCAAACTTGAAGGCCTTCGCTTGTATTCTCACAGGTACTCCCTTGGATCGGTGATGCAGGCGTTGAGTACAGACGCGGCAACCGTGGCAGGACTGCCCAGGTAGATGAAGGCGTTCGAATTGCCCATGCGGCCCTTGAAATTGCGGTTCGCCGTGGAGATCACGTTCTCGCCGTCGCTTGGCACACCGTTGTGCGTCCCCACGCAGGGCCCGCAGCCCGGCGTGACCACGCTGGCCCCCGCCTCCACCAGGGTCTGGATATACCCCGCCGCCATGGCGTTCAGATAGATATCCTTTGAAGCCG
>WRHL01000036.1 GCA_009783245.1 Coriobacteriia bacterium | reverse complement strand
AACGAAGGGACCCTGGTGGGCCCCTTCGTTTTTGACATATGGTGCGGCGTAAGGGATTCGCCGATCGCTTCGCCGCTGAAGCGGCTCGCGCTCTCCCACCTTCGCCTGCTTCGCAGGCTCGGTCTCGCGCTGGGCGGCGCGCCACTGGCGCCCCGCTATTCCAGCGCTCCCCCTCACGGGTTCGAACCCCTTACCGCAAGTCTATTCTCAACAACGAAGGGACCCTGGTGGGCCCCTTCGTTTTTGACATATGGTGCGGCGTAAGGGATTCGAACCCCTGACGCCCCGGTTCGTAGCCGGGTCCTCTATCCTGCTGAGGTAACGCCGCATGTGCAAAACAAGCCTGACTATGATACCACCCCCGCTTCCAGTGTCAAAGTCTCAAGTGTGGACTTGTGGTACGATACGACAGCACGAGCGGGTGTCGCCAAGTGGTAAGGCACAAGCTTCCCAAGCTTGTATTCGCGGGTTCGAGTCCCGTCACCCGCTCCAGTAGAGGAGATAAGTCCTGCTTGGACTTATCTCCTCTACTAATAGACATCGAGGCTGCACGAAAGATTGCGCAGGGTTTACGAGAAAAGAGAGATCATGATTAACACATTGGGGCTGCATAAATTCGATATGGCTGAATACCTCGAAAGCGAGGAGGATATTGCCTACTACCTTGAGGCCACCGCAGAAGAAGACATAACCCTTCTTCCTGCTGCACTTGGAACAGTTGCCCGCGCCCGCGGAATGAGCGACCTGGCACGATCCACGGGACTTTCGAGGGAGACGCTTTATAAAACACTATCCGCTGGCGGAAACCCAACGTTGAGCACACTCAGCAAAGTGCTTGAGACTTATGGCGTGCGCATCAGCCTGGCTCCGATAAACGACAAGGCTGCTGCTGTATAAGTGATTCTGCAAATGCCATTCGGATGCTGCAGCGTCAGCCGATCTACTAGCAGTTTTTCAGTTCTTTTAAACACCCGCTTCAAGTAAGGTGGATCGGTCCTACTTGGAACTACCCTCGCTGCCAATATAGATAAGACTCATTGGAACTCTACCATTTCAAAAACGCAATAGTCTGGCAAGGGAAGATAAGTTGCAGATGTGGGCTGTCGGCTGGTCAAATGAGACCGTGGCCGCTTTGCGGCGTTTTTCACATGCTGAGAGGACATCTTGGCGTTCTGTGTAATCCAGGGAGAAAAGGAGAGACTTATGAGTAGCGGAGATAGGATGATTAGTCGCCGCAGCTTCGTAGGGGCTGCTACGGCAGCGTCAGTAGCTTTGGCTATGGCCGGCTGTAGCCCAGAGAACAAAGTCACGGAGACAACAGAAAGTGCAGAAAAGGTATACAGACAGGATCCAGAGTTTGACCCGGAAACAGGAGGTAAATGGGTCACTGCTGCCTGTTGGCATAACTGTGGCGGGCGTTGCCTCAACAGGGCTTATGTGGTTGACAATATCGTTTTACGCCAGAAGACAGACGACTTACACGAGGACAGTCCCGACTACCCACAGCAGCGCGCATGTCTTCGTGGCCGCTCTCAGCAGCAGTTAGTATTTGGCGCCGACCGCATCAAATATCCGATGAAGCGTAAGAACTGGCAGCCTGGCGGTGGCGATAAGAGCCTGCGTGGCAAAGATGAATGGGAACGCATAAGTTGGGATGAAGCGCTGGATTATGTAGCTGCTGAGCTTAAAACAACTATTGATACCTATGGCCCGGGAGCGATTCTCACTACTGGGTCGGGCTTTTCTTCTTCAACCATAGGCCCACTCCTTTGTGCGCTGGGTGGAACAAGCCTGATTATCGACTCTCAGTCGTTTGGCGTGTTTGCAGCGTATGACATCACAACAACAATAGGCTTACCGATGATGGGTATGGGTACTGCACAGGATAGGATTTCGTTACGCAAGAGCGAGCAGATTGTTCTTTATGGCTGTAATCCCGGTTGGGCTTCTGGTGGAAACCCCAGTTATCATCTGTTACAAGCCAAGAAAGCAGGAGCAGAATTCACGTTTGTAGGCCCAGAATATAACGTCACCGCCTCAATGCTTGAAGCGCGATGGATAGCGATTCGTCCAGGCACAGATACCGCATTCTTGCTCGCTGTGGCTTATGAGATGATCCAGTTGGACAAGGATGGCACAATAATCGACCATGATTTTCTCGATAAATACACCGTCGGTTATGATGAGGATCATATGCCGGCTGATGCTGAACTGAACGAGAACTTCAAGGACAGTGTGCTTGGCGCTTACGACGGTACGCCAAAAACAGCTGAATGGGCATCGGAGATTTGCGGCGCAAGCCCAGAAGATATCCGTTGGTTTGCCGCCCTGGTAGGAAAGGGCAATAAAACCTCACTATTGCATAGCTTTGCACCAGCACGCTGCAATGATGCCGAGAGCTTTCCGCAGCTGTTCTATGCTATTGCCGCTATGGGTGGCCACTGGTCTGGAGAAGGTCATTCTTGTGGCTCCATCTATCACGGGACAGCAGCAAATGCCGGTGGTGCCCTGGTTAACCCAGGGAACGCCAACAATGGTGTAATCCCAAGAGAGGTTCCAGAGCATGCTTCTATCAAGGGCCCAGAAGCATGGGTGGGGATTCTGGAGGGGAAGTATAACTATACGGGCAACAGGAAATCCCGAAGTGGCATAGACGCTCCCAGTGAGGTGCGTGACATAGATATCCATCTGATTTACAACGATCGCAATTCAGCCATGAACACCTGCATAGGCGTTCCGAAAGCAATCGAGGTATTCCGCAAAGTAGACTTTGTTGTCACACAGGACTTCTGTTATACGGTTCCAGCTCAGTATTCCGACATACTGCTGCCAGTTACAACTTATTGGGAGAGAGTAAATTGCTACAACAGGATGATCTGCAATCGCGAGATAGAGGTGTTTCCCTCAAAGGTAGTAGAGCCACTTTATGAAGCGTGGGATGATATAAAGATCGTCTCAGAACTGACCACCAAGATGGGGTTGGATCCAAAGGCGTTGTTCCCGAACAGCGATATGCAGAACCGCTATATTGTTCTCAGCGGTGCAACGGCAATGGGTGCGAACGGAATGGCTCCTATTGCGACGATTACCCAGGAAGACATCAACGAATGGGGTGTAGAGGGAGAACCGCAAGAAGGACAGATAAGCTTAGCCGAATTAGTGGAGAAAGGCATTTTCCAAGTGCCCCGCACAGATGGGGACAGTCTCAGTGAAGGCGGATGGGACAGGTTTGTGAATGACCCAGTACAGAACAAGCTTCCTTCTCCCAGTGGGCTCTTTGAGATTTATTGCCAGCAAAAGGCTAACCATATAAACCAACAGCTGCGAAGCACAGTGAAGCCCTATCCAAACTATGTGCGTCCCCTGAATGGGTATGAGGACTCATTTGCTGACTGGGAAACCAAGAAGAAAGGTGAGTATCCCTTCCAGATGATCACACCACACTATCTGCGTCGCTCGCACACAACATTCGACAACTCACCGTGGCTCCGACAGGCAATGGAGAACCCGGTTTGGCTGAACAGCGGCGATGCAAAGAGCTTGGGTATCGCGGAAGGCGATACGGTACTCTTATCCAACCAGTATGGAAAAGTACTGAGAATCGCAACACTGACCGAGCGCCTGATGCCCGGTGTCGTCTCGTTACCGCACGGCGCGCGCGTGGTCATGGACGAGGCGACAGGTATCGATATCGGTGGCTGTCCCAATACGCTTTCGGCCACTGTGGCTTCTGGCTCGGGTGTCTCAGGCTACAACACCAATCTGATCAAAGTCGAAAAGTATTCAGGCAAGGCATTGACGCCTGATTATACTTGGGCGCCTGTTGGCATTGACGTGGAGTAAAGGAGAGAGATCATGAGTCTTGGATTCTATTTTGATACAGAAGAGTGTATTGGCTGCAGAACCTGTCAAGTTGCCTGCCAGGACAGGAACAACCTTGAGGTGGGAATCGTCTTCAGAGGCGTGGGCTCCTTTGAATCCGGCAATTATCCCAACGCAGTCATCTATCACTATTCAGCATCATGCAATCATTGCGAAACACCAGCATGTGTTGCCAACTGTCCTACAGGCGCCATGCAAAAGGATGCGGGTGGAGAGGGTACGATACAGCACGACGACGAGCTTTGCATCGGCTGCGAAACCTGTGTCAACACCTGTCCCTACAAGGTGCCGGTGCTGCTGGCCTCTGGCATTACTGGCAAGTGTGATGCCTGTAAGCCATTCCGCGATGCAGGGCTTAATCCAGTTTGTGTGGACGCATGCGTTATGCGCTGTTTGGACTTTGGAGATACAGAAGATCTAAGGAGCAAATATAGTTCTGACCTGGTGAACGCCCTGCCGTTCCTTCCTTCACCGGATACTACCAACCCCAATACCTTGATTAAGCCAAAACAGGCCGCATTGGCAACAGGCTATCGCGAGGTCCTCATCTGATGGATGATTATCTGGCAGCGCGACGGTATCTGTATACGCTCTTTCAGAGTTTGTTTGGTAATGAGCCAAATAGCAAGCAGCTCGAAGCGATTGATGTGGGGCTGACAGAACAGGCCTTTACCGTTGTTACAGAGCGTGCCAGAGAACAATACGAGGAAGCGGGCCAACTGGCCCGCTTCCTCTCAGTCTTATCCAACCTTCCTGAGCTGAGTGAGCTGATCAGTGAATATACAAAGACACTGATCGGCCCAGACAAGTTAGCTGCTCCACCCTGGGAAAGCGTTTACACTTCGAAGGGGCGGGCGCTCTTCACTCACAATACTCTAGAAGTGCGCAACCTCTACCGCTCTCAAGGTTTCATCGCAGCTAAGTATCCACATGTGGCAGACGATCATCTGGCTATTGAACTGGACTTCCTTGCACAATTGGCAGAAAGGGCTCAGAAAGAGCTAGCTGAAGAGGGTGATACGGCATTACGAGCCAGCCTTGGGTTTCTCAACAATCATCTTCTTGAGTGGCTGCCTTTATACACAATGAAAATCACAGAAGCAGCCATATCCTCTTCACCCGGCTTCTTTACCGCCACCGCTCAAGCACTCTTGGTTTTTGCCCAAGCTGATGCTAAAGTGCTGAAGGAATTAGTTGATTAGAGAACTAGATGCGTTTTAAAGGTGTCCGATTACGCTTTGCAGTGCTGCTGGTCGTTGTGACGGGCATGTTGTTCGTGCTGTATGTAGGCATTCGCAGCTATGCCCAGGAAGAGCAGATAGAGCGTGAGATGCTGGAAACCACCCAAATCCTGGCAACTGAAATGAGCGCCATCTGGGACTTCATGGAGCTGAATCAAACCCAATTCACCCGTCGAGAGGACGGCACATATAACCTCTATTGTGTTGTCGCTGCTAAGGCAACAGCCAGGCTGTTTACTGTAAAGAATGGAGATTTCACCATTCGCTATACCAATCTCACCACGCGCAAACCAGTAGACACGCCGGATGAGTTCGAGTATCAGGCGCTTACCGCCTTGGAGGAAGACCCTTCACTGAAGGCCTATTACGGGAGAGAGCGGTTAAGTGATGGTACAGAGGTGTTTCGTTATGTGGAACCTCTATATATGAAGGAGTCCTGCCTGGAGTGTCACGGCTCGCCAGAAGGCGAGCTTGATGTTATGGGATATCCTAAGGAGGGCAAGCAGGTGGGTGATCTGGCGGGTGCAGCCAGTATCATCATGCCAGCTCAAACCTACCTTGATAATTATCGTTCCAATATCATCTGGGAAGCCGCAGTCTTTGGGGTGTTGGTAATAATCGGTCTGGCTGCCGTATTCTGGGCGGTAAGCGCAGAAGCTACGGCTCAGGTTCGTCGCTTGAAAGAGGAGAACCGACAAAAGAGCGATTTCCTTTCCATGGTCAGCCATGAGATCAGAACACCTTTGACCTCGATCTTAGCTTTTTCAGACATCTGGGCGACAAGCAATGAGCCACGAAGCGCTGACGAGGCAAAGATTATGGGTGAAATGCGGGCGCACAGCCAGATTCTCCTGGGCATGGTCAACAATATCTTGGAGTTGGCTCGTGTTGAGGCTGGCCACATGCACCTGGAGCGTGAATCGGTAGATGTGGTCGACCTGATGGGCCTGGTTAAAAGCAATCTTTCTTATCTGGCTCAGAAAAAAGATGTATCAATAAAGTGTTCAGTAAAAACATCAGTACCTGTAGTCTATGCAGATCAAGAAAAACTCCGTCGCATTCTGGAAAACCTGGTGAGTAACTCCATCAAGTTTGTCGCCGAGGGTGGGTCGGTGGAAATGCAGGCAGCCTATGACAAAGAGAGCGAAGAGCTTCTGCTCAGGGTTTCCGATAATGGTTGCGGTATAAACCCAGAAGACCTTGACAAAGTCTTCAACCGTTTTGAACGAGGAAAAGGGAGTTATAGGGACAAACCTTCTGGGGCAGTTGTTGCTGATTATCAAACTCTCGAAAAGCAGAACAAAGAGTTTGGCCATTTGGCTCGTAACAGTGGCAGTGGCCTGGGTTTGGCGCTGGTTCGCGAGTTGGTGGAATTGCAAGGCGGTACCGTTGAAGTTATCAGCGAGCCAGGCCAAGGCAGCACGTTCACGGTGCGGATCAAAGCAGAGATGGTAAGAATCGGGGAGATTGACGATGAAGATACTACTAGCCGATGACGACGAGGGAATGCGTACCTTAGTCGAGCACATCGTCCTGGACGATGGACACGAATTCCTGGTAGCTAAGGATGGCAATCAAGCCATCGAAGTCTACGAAAAAGAGCATCCTGATCTACTCATCCTGGATGTCATGATGCCGGGCCTTAATGGTTTTGAGGTCACAGAGTGTCTTCGGGCTCGTAAATCATCTGTGCCCATCATCCTACTAACGGCAAAAGGTGACATCGTTGATAAGAGCATCGGTTTTAAAGCAGGAGCGGATGACTATCTGGTCAAGCCTTTTATTCCCAAAGAGCTGCAGCTACGTATCGATGCGCTACTCAGAAGAGGACAAAAGGCGAGAACCAACGGCTATATCGCCACCAAGATCCAGTTCCAAGAACTGGAAATCGATACTCGTCGCCGCAGGGTTGAGGTGCGTGGGCATCAAGTGGAGCTGACGCCCAAAGAGTTCCACATATTGCATATGCTGGCATCCAGCCCAGGCGAGGTCTTTACCCGTGAGCAACTGGTAAAAGACATCTGGGGGCCGGACTACGTGGGCGAGATCAACAATATCACCGTACTCATCCACCGCCTGCGCGAGAAGATAGAGGAAGACCCAGGTAATCCCAACTATATTCAAACTGTCTGGCATGTTGGTTACCGCTTTGGTAGCTAATGTCCAGGTATCAACAGCGCGCAGCAATGTGCGATGTCCTTGCCGATCCTGTCCTTTATTACCAAGGAGATATACTATTGCCCTGCTCGAAAACTTAATGACGAAAGCCAACGACTCTGGTACGCAGGTCGAGAAGCCCATCGGAATGAGTGAGTAAAAACCCTTCAGTAAGTTGCACGCCAAATATTGAACATGATTCCCGAAGCCGAGGACATCATGAACAGGATAAGATTTGAGGATGTTGCTGAAAATAAAACAGGGAGAAGAGGCTTCGTAGCAACTTTTAAGCGTTTTGTGTGGAGAAGATGGCAAAGAGCATGATCAACATAACACCATACAAGGAGTTGAGGTTCGGTGATGAGTCAATCTATGACAAGATTAGGAGCAATGAAGACGAAATTCCTAAGAAGGTAATAGACTATCTACGAGCTGGAAATGCTCATTTGATGTCACCAGGTATTTACGATCACCCCTTTAAAAAGGAAATAAGACTACTTGGCCCGTACATCCTCACAGACAACAACCGGTACATCTGGGACAGGGATACTTGGAAATACGTTGTCAAATATAGACTGGCGTTGCCGGAAGAGTTCATCGAATTCGTGTTAGGCAATGAAGGAAGCAAGGTTTATGAAAGCATGGTAGTAGGCAAAAACTGGAACAATGTGATTCAGGATTGGAAAGCAACAGGCGACAGTATCATTTTCTTGCCCGACAATGCGGATGACAAAGAGCTTTGTGATTTTTAGCTGTGAAGCAAAAGAGCAGAGAGCCCATGATAACGAAAAGCAAATGCCAGGCGGACGGTGCGGTGTCGGTCAATCTACCAGTAGTTTCTTCCAGTTCCTTTTTGGACACTTAGACCAGACACCCCAGGCCACAGAAGTGGCCAGGGGTGTCTGCAGTATGTGACGGGAGTCGAACCCGCGAGGGAACGCAAGCACTCGGATGAGTCGTCAGTGGCGTCAAGGTCTTATGCATATTATTAAGATTGATGCCGGAGTCATCGAGGCGCAATAGAAGCAAAGCCTAATGAATACTGGTTTAAGTGGGTATGGAGTAGAATCCATGTAGCTGAGTTTTTTCCAGCTGAATACGAGAATCTACTTTCTTCTGCTGAGGACATTATGAGCAGAATAACTGTTGAGGACATTGATAGAACAAAAAGGAGGTAGTATTCGTGGATGGTAAAGAGTATTGGGAATGGTTCGATGAGCAGTTGAAGCAGCCGTCAAGGGCTCTCGGTGGGGAACCATGTATTATCTGTGAAAACCCTATTCCCAAGAATGCCCACTGGAAATTCAGGGATCGCCACGTCTGTTCAACGGAATGCAACAATAAGCTGAAGCGCAGATGGAAATCTAAAGTAAGGCGGGGCACTGCTGAGGGGTATCAGCCATCTGAAGCATTGCTAAAGAAAGTCGAGACAACGCTTAAGCGTAAGTCAAGGCTAATGCGAACTAATTTGAATGCGACGTTTCCCTATGAATATGATTATTTCCCTATTGAGGGCGATATCCTAGAGCGACATGGCCACCATACAAAGTATGTGCCAATTAGTGAACTACCATGTCGAGCGGCTTTTTGGGAAGAGATAACGAGTACGTTCGGCTGTTCTGCTGATCAGCTTTTAGGTGCGCTACATCTTGAAACAGGCGCATGGAGAGTCGTCATACTCGACATATATAAGACACCCAGAAACACGTCGACTGGATTCTTTTATCTAAATAATAGATGCTATAACGAGTTTGTTCCGCATACAGTTGTTGATAAAACGGGTAACGAGATTAATCTGTACTGTAATCACGAAACTTTCCGTTGCATAGGGCCGGATGATAAGAGATACAGCTGGGAAGCGATCTCTTTTGGAACCGTTGCCATTGAATCCCCCCTCTGGACTCCTGAGTATCAAGCTCGCTCAAGTAAGAAAAGCACAAGGCAGGAGCACGGTTTCCCTCTTCAATCGGAGCGAAACAAGAATCGCCCTCAGCAGGAGTAGCAATCAGTCTTCCGCCATCAACAGGAGCTCCAATCAACACAGCATTGCACTCAAGCACATCCTGTTGCCTGCCACTATCAGGAGTTCCAGTTATCATTCAACAAGAGCCTCAAAAAGGCTGTGAAGCTTTGGACTTATCTCCTCTACTAATAGTGACGGGACTCGAACCCTAACTGCCTTCTGATAATTCCGAGCAGTATCGCATTAGTGCCAGGGCATTTTCTTCACTTCCAATATTCTGGTATGCAAGAAGCCTGTCCTCGTGATAGACAAAGGCAAACGATGTGGCTGATCCTTGTCCACCAGAATCAAAAAACGCATAGCTCTTGAATTCAATCTCTTTTCCATAATAGTCAGTAATGATGGCGCCATTTGCCTCCACGGCCTGTGCCAGATCGAACCCACCTGCAACTATATTCTCTTCCAGCACAAGGGTGACAGCCATGCCACTGTTCACTACCACCTCCCAGCCACTACCAAGCTCTTCAAGCGCCACTATAACCGCTGTATCCGTGTCTATTGCTTGATCCGACCCATGTGGCTCTTCGATGTCCTTTTTTGAGTCTTGGCTTAAACTGTCTGAAGACGTGCTGAGATCCTTGCGAGGCTTTGCTTCTGAGCATGCGGAGAAAACACAGAGAACAACAAAGACCAGTATCGCTACAAGAACAACCAGTGCGGCATTCTTCCCCGCAGACGGAACAAGGGGAGAACTACTTTTCATCAAAACACCTCCATCATGCCGGACAAGAGTCAGCGGCCTCTATCCTCTCAACAGCGCGCAGCAATGTGCGATGTCTTTGCCGATCCTGTCCTTCTCGTCTGCCATAAGGCCTGCCTTATCTGCATAGTGAGACCAGTTGTCCGCCACATCCAGAACCCTGTCGATCAGCGCCTCAGGATTGCGAACATGGTAGCGCTGCGCCAGGGCCAACACGTCAGTGCGCTTGATATCGATGAACATCCCTCCAACACCCATGATGTGCTGGACGGTCCAAGAATCCGCGCCGATCCCGTGTGCGTGGGTGATGTCATAGGCGGGACTGAGCTCCCACGCTCCGCCCCTCTTCAGCAAGAAGGAGTGGTTCTTTGTGTGGTCGTCCTTGTTGGAACAGGCAACATTGAACACCATCCTGCGGAACAGCTCGTCGTGCGACTGCAAGGGCAGGCCGAGCTCAGCCGCGGTCAGGAACAGCTGGCTGTAGTCGTGGACGCGCAGCTGGTTGTAATCAAGCTGCGCCATGGCACAAAGCGTTTGGATATGATGCCGCTCATTGTTGTTCCCCCGGTCAAAACGCCTGGTCATGAAGTGCGTGCGCCCAGCAGCTTCATACAGCCGAGACTCCTCTATGGCAATCCCACAGTCACGCGCCATCAGATAGTAGGCGTATTCAATGCGTCCATATTCCCGTGATTCCCCAAACTCGCCTGGCGCCGTAGAAGAAACGTCGAACTTGATGATCCACTGCTCAAACCCTTCAGGCACGGCGAACTGTCCGGATACAAAACGCCCCGTCTGTGGGTTGAAACCGACAACGGCTTTCGCACGTGCACCGCCAGCAGAGGTTCCCACCTGGATAAGCTGGGCAAGCTCCTTCTCAACACGAGCAGTGCTGTCTTGGACAAGGCTTACGTCCACAGCCCTGCGGGCCTGGGCTACCAACTCGTTCATCTCGAGGGCGCTGGGCCTCCGTTTTCCTGTTCTCTCTATCGAGGGAACATACTCAAGGGCTCCCATGCCCCGTGAACCAATGTAGGCAAGCCTGTCCAGGGGGGTTATGGCGCCTGGAGCGATGCCCTGACCTGCCATCCAGGCGTTGATAAGGCTGTTGCCAAAGTCATCGGGGAGGGAGTCGGCGATAAACGGCGGCAGGCGATAATAAGTTCTCTCCGGGAGATGGGTGAAGATATGTTGGCCAGACTCGCGTATTGGTAGCGCCAAGGGTGCAAGCTCGATTCCTGAGCTTTGGAAACCAGGGTGGTATTCAAACGCGTAGTACCCCGATCCCTGGTCAAGCGCCAAGGCGCCTACATATTCACCCCAACAATAGACCTTCAATACGTCGACAGGCTTATACATCGAACCCCGTTATCCTTCCCGCTTTTCTGTTCTTGCCGATCTTCCTGTTCTGCTCTGGCTCGCTCGCTGTCTAGCCTTGCCAAGCTCCGCCATCTGCAAAGGGCTCACAGAAACCTGTGGCGCCAGGCCTTCTAACCAACCCTCCTTTTGAAGCACGCCTAATACCGACGCGAAGGTCTTGAGTGTCGAACCCTTTCCAGACTCAAGGTTCGCAAGCGTCGACAATGAGATTTGCGCACGCTCCGCAACTTCTTGCTGCGTCATATTCTTTCTAAGACGCAGCACACGCACCTGTTCGCCCAGATACCGTTCCCACTCTTCTGCCGTCCTCACAGTCATGCTCTTCACCTCGATACAAGAAGTCTTTCAATATGCCGCCTACTCTCTGAACGCATTATTATACTACAACAGGTGAAAATCAAGTTAAAGAAGTCAAAATGCAGAAATAACAAGTAATAAGTTAGTAGTTAGATGAATTGTACAAGTCTTATGCTATCACCAACACCAGCTTCTTCTTGGTAAACTCTCGTCAGAACAAAAACAACGCTCTTAAAACGAGAAGAAACGGACGGATATGCCCCAGATAGATATACACTGCTCACAGTGCAGGTCAGGCGAATATGAGCTGCTTGACGCTAAGACCGGCGAGGTCGTCTGTCGATTCTGCCGCAACAAATGGATTGTCCCTGAGCTCATACAGAAGTCTGAAACGGAGAAGTTCCTGGAAGAACAGGCAAAACAGCCGCGCGTCATCTATGACAACACCACCGAGACCGACAAACAGCTCATGGATCTGTTTGGCAAGATGCTCAACTTCAACCCCCTGCGCTCCATCAGTCGTTTCTTCCGCAATCTCATCGGCTTCGCTGTTGCCGTTGTTGTCCTTTTTGTTGTTGCTCTCTTCATAATGAGGTTAAGCGGCTTCAACTTCATGAGCGGTCTCTTTGGATAGGGCGAGAATAACCCCTGTCTGGGAAGTCAGATTAGAGTCAGACAGCTTGGCTATGCTTGTCCTACTGATAGCCTCTGACTGCGCGAGCTGATGGCAAGGTGACGCTGTGGATATCAAGATCCTGGTAGTAGAAGACGACGAGCATATCCTCAAGGTGACCACGCTGTTCCTTGAGAACGCGGGGTACGCCGTTGACCCCTGCGCAGACGGGGACGCGGCCCTGATCAAGATCTACGACAACAACTACCAGCTGGTGATCCTCGACATCATGCTCCCTGGCACCAACGGACACAAGCTGCTTAAAGAGGTCCGCCGGCAGGGCGACACACCGGTGCTCATGATGACGGCGCTTGGCGATGACGAGAACCAGCTGAAAGCCTTCATCCACGAGGCAGACGACTACGTGGTCAAGCCCTGCTCCATGCTGGTGCTGGTCAAACGGGTCGAGGCGCTGCTCAGACGCAGCGGCGCTCTGAAGAAAAGCATCAAAGCCGGCCGCCTTGAGCTCTTCCCCGAGACGCAACAGGCGCTCTTCGCAGGCACAGAGCTCAGTTTCGCGCCGCGGGAATTCGAACTACTCGCCCTTCTCGTGCGAAACGCGGGCAAGATAGTCACCCAGGAGACGCTCATTGCCAGGATCTGGGGCTATGAGTTCAGCGGTAATGAAGCCATCATCCACGCCAATATCAAGAAGTTGCGTGCAAAGCTGCCCGTCAATATCATCAGGACCATAAAGGGTGTGGGTTACTGTCTGGAGGACAGGGGCGATGGAGAAGATGAGGACTAAGCCCCGGGCGCTGGGGATATTCGGCAAGGTCTTCCTCTACACCACACTCATCGTGGTGCTGGTGGTGGGGGTCACCGCGCTCTTCTTCACCAAGCAGATTTCCGACGCCCTAGCCATCAGCCAGCAAGAACAACTCTCCAGTGTCTTCAAAACACTGCAACAGGAGCTCGAGAGCAAAACGGGCGAAGACGCCATCGAGGTCGCCAAAGCCTTCCATCGCGACAACCAGTTCTTCGAGTTCTGCGTGCTGTCGCCCCACGGGCAGATACTCTATGCAACGCCTAATTACCTGCCGATAGAAATGGGTTTTGGGGGGCCTGTAACCAGCATCGCGCCAGGGGTGACCATAGGCCCCTATACCACCTTTGGCCCAGGGCCGACTGTTGTGAACCCCGGGCCGAACACCACAATGGGACCGAACATTCAGGGAGGCGCCCTTCTGGGGGAGAGCCCACAGGCAGGCACCAACTTCCATACGATGCTCACAACAGCAGACGGCCTCATCATCCTGATAAGCGCGCCGCCATCGACCTACGCAGCCTATTCGGCTGTCATCCAAAAAACCATCATTGCGGTGCTGCTTTTACTGCTTGTGGGCATCTTCTGCTCTTTTCTCTTCGCACGCAGTATCGCAAAGCCAGTGAAGGCGCTGGCTGGAGACACAGCGAAGATGGCAAGCCTGGAGCTGGTGCCAGCGCCGGTTGCGCGCGCGGATGAGATAGGGAGCATGGCAAACGACGTCTACAGCATGTATGAACGCCTGAAGCTGACCATTCGCAGGCTTGAGGATGAGCTGCGTAAGCAGAAGGAGATGGAGGAGAACCAGCGCTACTTCTTTGCGGCTGCCTCACATGAGCTGAAGACCCCCGTCGCTGCTACAAGCGCACTTTTGGAGGGGATGGTCGAGGGCGTGATCCCACAGCCAGAACAGATGGAAAGCCTGCGGACCTGCCTGCGATTGGCAAACGAGCAGGCGGAACTCATTTCCGAGATACTCGAGCTGGTCCGCCTTGATGACCGGAAGCTCAGACTGAGCAACGAGAAGATCAACCTAAAAAAGCTAGTCGATTCCGCGTTGCCAGCGCATCTTGCCCTGGCCCAGACGCAGTCCCTGGGCATCGACATTGCGGTTCCCAGCGAGCTGGAGGTGACGCTTGACCAGGCGCTCTTCAAGCGTGCGTTCTCAAACGTGGTGGCAAACGCCTTGCAGAACACCTCCAAGGACGGCAACGTGCGCATCTACTGTGAAAGGCGCAAGAAGAAGGCCATCCGCCTCTTTGTGTTGAATGAGGGGCCAGCCATTCCAGAAGAGGCGTTGGAGAAGCTGTTCGAGCCCTTCTACCGCCCCGACCAGGCGCGCAGCAGCAGTGCGGGGCGCAGCGGCTTGGGTCTGGCCCTTGTCGCCAAAGCGCTCTCCCAGATGGGCATCGTCTTTGCCTTGGAGAACACACCAGAAGGCCCAACCTTCTGGATGGACCTCCCCCTGTAAGGACAGAAAGGGGACGGTTCTATTTTGTCCTTATCAAGGGACAGAAAGGGGACGGTTCTATTTTGTCCTTGATAAGGACAAAATAGAACCGTCCCCTTTCTGTCCTTAGAGCCGTCCCCTTTCTGTCCCTTGATAAGGACAAAATAGAACCGTCCCCTTTCTGTCCTTCCTTTCGGTCAGGCTGAGGTCAGACAGCTTGGCTATCCTTGCCTCCTAGAGAAAGCTAGGAGGTTTTCCATGCAAGCGAAGAGAGTCATCCCCATTGTGATATTCGCCCTGTCAGCGGTGCTGGTGGTGGTGGGGATCATCCAGGTTGTCCTGTTCATGTCACCACAACTCGAGGCCATCGAAAGCGCTCGCCAGCAGGGAGCGGCAGAGGAGATGATCTCGGCCTTCTTCTGGCAGCAGCTTATACCGCAGATCCTGGTTATCGCCGTGACATCGTTTGGGATCGCCCTTGTCCTTGCAGCCTGCGGCCTGATCTCCCTGCAGCTGAACAACATGCTCGCGCCAGAGAAGGAAGGCGTCAAGCTTGCCAAAAAGAATGAAGAGCTTGAAGAGCAGGCACAGGACGCGGCGGACAAGGACGACTTCTTTGAGGGTTTCGAAGCCCTGGTAGAGGACGACTGAACAACATCTACGCTGTGACAGAGGGGCGAGCCAGGCAAAGCATCTTGTCTCTTTTATCGGGCCGATCAAGAGCGGGGGAGGGTGTGAGTATGTTCATCTTCACAAACGCAATGGAGAACCTGCTACGCAATAAGGGCAGGAACATCCTCATCATGACGATCATATTCCTGATCATTGCGACCACAGTGGTTGCCCTGATCATCAACAACACGTCAAGCGCCGTCATAGAGGACTACAAGACACGCTTCAGCTCACAGGTCAGCATATCGCCTGACATGGAGAAGGTCCGCGAAGAGGCCATGTCCGGCGCCTCCGGTGGCATGATCTCCATGAGGATGCCCATCATCGAACCAGAGCTGCTCTTATCGTTCGCCCAGTCAGAAGCCTTGCAGCGCAGCGAGGCCTACGCCTCGGTATCCGCTGACTCAGACAGCCTTACGGCCATCGATCAAAGCGATGACGAGGAGAACGGGTCTGGGCCAGCTGGCCCAGGGGGCAGTATCAGCGGTTCTTCAGGGCCTGGCGGAAACGTTGGTTTCTCAATCAGAGGCGCTGGCAACTATCGGTTGTACGGTGGTTTTTGGGAAGCCTTCAACAACGGCACACGTGCCCTGGTCGATGATGGGATCAGCGCTCTGCCAGCTGCTGATAACGAATGCCTGGTAAGCCAGGAGCTCGCCGAGCTCAATGGTATCAAGGTTGGTGACATCATCAGGTTGCAGGTCCAGATGAGCTATGACATCCCCGCGGATGCTGATTTGACGGGCTATGCAGATGGCGACAGCTACCGGATAAACGGCCAGACCTACACGCTGAACCAGGGTCTGAGCGATATCTTCTTTGCCTCGCGCACCGTGGAGGTGGCGCTTAAGGTCACCGGTATATATGATGACCTGAATGACGCCTACGACAACGAGAACATGCCAAAGATGGCTGCGTTCAATCACCGCAACGAGATACTGACCACGCTGGACACCCTGCTTTCCCTGCGTTCGACCAATGAGAACAACATCAACCTTATCGTTACCTATTTTTTGAAGAGCCCGGACCTGCTTGCCGATTTCGAAGCCTATGCGCGCGACGCGGGCCTGAGCGACCTCTTCTTGGTGACCACGGATGCGGCCTCCTATGACAGGATCGTGAAGCCGGTGGTGGCCCTGAAGAGCATCACACTGACCTTCATGATCGTTGTCCTGGTACTGGGCGCGATCATCCTGATCCTACTGACCCTGATTGCCATACGCGAGCGCAAATATGAGATCGGTGTGCTACGGGCGATGGGCATGAAGAAGGCAAAGGTCGCGCTGGGACTATGGACGGAACTCTTGGTGATGACAGCTATCTGCCTGGTGCTGGGCCTGGGTGTGGGTGCGCTTGCGGCCCAGCCCATCACTGACGTGCTTATCACGCAACAGGCAGAGGCCGCTGCACCGGATACCGCGGGGCCCGGCGGACCTATGACTACAGGGAGCGGTGGGCCGATTGGAGTCTCTGTGATAGGAGCCCCTGTCATGATAAGCGGGAGTGGCGCTGGCGGTAATCTCCAACCTCTCTCCGAAATGGATATCGCCATTGGGTTCGATACCATTTTAGAGATTATCGCCATCGCCTTGCTCCTCGCGACGCTTTCCGGTCTGGTTTCCACAAGCAGGATAACCCGCTATGAGCCCATACGTATCCTGATGGAAAGGAACTAGGTGATACCATGGCTACCAGCGCTAACGTGCTCACCCTGCACAAGGTCTCCTACAAGTATGATGACGCCAAGAGCTTTGCGCTCAGGCGGGTAGATGCTGCCTTTGAGGCGGGGAAGATATATACCATCATAGGGAAGTCCGGCTCAGGAAAATCCACGCTGCTCTCCCTGCTTGCCGGGCTGGATGTAGCTAAAGGCGGTGAGATCCTCTATGGGAAGAAGAGCCTGAAGGAGCTTGACCGCGATGATTACCGGGCGCGGAACATAGGTGTGGTTTTTCAGGGATATAACCTGCTCACCAATACAACAGCGGTGAAGAACATCGTGCTTTCCATGGATATAAGCGGGAGCAAGGAGGCGGATAAGAAACAGTACGCCTATGACCTGCTTGCCAAGGTGGGAATAAACCGCGAGACCGCCGAGCGTAAGATACTCAAGCTCTCAGGCGGCGAGCAGCAGCGCGTTGCCATTGCGCGTGCGCTTTCCCACGAGCCTAACGTCATTTTGGCTGATGAACCCACCGGCAACCTCGACAGCGAGACAGAGGAGGAGATACTGGCCATCTTCGCCTCGCTTGCACACGATGAGGGGAAGTGCGTCATCATCGTCACCCACTCCAAACGCATCACCGCCATAGCAGACGTGATCTATGGCATGAACGCCGGCTCACTCACTCAGATGCGCGCCAAATAACCTGACATAAAGAGGACAAAAAGGGGACGGTTCTATTTTGGCTTTGAAAAGGCCAAAATAGAACCGTCCCCTTTTTGTCCTCCGGGGCGACACTATTGCATTAGGGTCTTTCTGTATGCTACAATCGAACAAACGTTCGATTTGTATTGGAGAGTTACCAGGCAAGAGGAGGCGTTATGTACCTATCACCCTGCGGAGTACCCTGTGAAGAATGCCCACTTAAAGAACAGTGTGCAGGAAACTGTCATGCTATAAAGGGCGTGCCATTCTACATTAAGGATTTTGGGATGGAGGTCTGTCCCATGTATGACTGCGCAGTCAACAAGAAGGGCTATCAGACCTGTGCGGAGTGCTCAGAGCTACCCTGCCAGATCTTCTATGACTGGAAAGACCCCAGCATGACAGAAGAGGCACATCTGCAGTCCATCAAAGATAGAGTTAAGTCACTTGAAGACTCAAAAGCATAGATTAACCCTTGCATAATCATTGAAATACCCTGCTGTAACCGCTGCGGGTGAATCCAGTCGCTACAATGTGTCTGTCAGTAAAACGAACCATAAAAGGAGGCAGGCATGGATGCACGGCTTGTAGCGGTTGCAGGAGGTCAGGCTCCCGCTGATCTGGTGATCAAGGGCGGGAAACTGGTCAATGTGTACTCGGGTGAGATCTACGATGGCGGGGTCGCGATAGCGGGTGACACCATCGCGGCAATAGGTGAGGTCGACTACGCAATAGGTGAGGGCACCAGGATCATCGATGCCGGTGGCGACTTCATCACTCCAGGCTTCATCGACGGGCATATCCATCCCGAGAGCTCAAACCTCTCCATCCGCTCCTTTGCTGAGATCGCGCTGAAGCATGGGACCACCTCTATCATGACCGACCTGCATGAGATAGGTGTGGTCGGTGGCCTTGAAGCCATTGAGGCTGTGATAGCAGAGAACCAAGCGACCGACCTGAACTTGTATTTTGTCGTGCCTTCCCATGTGCCCTTCTCGCCGATGCTTGAGACAAGCGGCGGCGAGTTCAACACGGAGATCATCAAGCGAGCGCTTGCGCGCCCAGATGCTGTGGGCCTTTCAGAAGCAGTTGGCCACTACATCCTGGCAGGCTTCCCTGATCTCATGGCTTCCATAGATGCGACGTTAGCGGTCAGGGGAAACACCGTACAGGGGCATCTTCCTGATATGGAAGGACCAACCCTCAACGCCTGTCTGGCTGCTGGAGTCAGCACTGATCACGAGGCGCTCGACGGACCGCAGTCGCTGGAGCGTCTACGTAATGGCTGCCACGTCATGTTGCGTGAGAACTCCGCCGCTCGCACACTCGCAGTGCAACTGGGGTACCTGCTTGAAGGCGACTATGACAGCTCGCGGCTTTCCATGGTCTGCGATGACCTCCACTGCTGCGACGCCGTGCGTCGCGGGCATATGGACGAGCTTATCCGCATCGCCCTTGCCACGGGCCTGCCTTTCATCAAGGCTATCCAGATGGTCACGCTCAATGCGGCGCGCGCCTTCAACCTTGACCAGTCCATTGGCGGTTTAGCCCCCGGCAAGCGCGCCGACATCAATATCACCACCGGGCCCGAGGCCTTTACGGTGAAATCCGTCATCTCTGGCGGCAAGCAGATCCTGGACAACGGAGAGATGCTCGTCGATTATCCGGCGGCAGAGCACGATGCAGTACTACTCGATACCCTGTCTTTGCTCAACCCCATCACGGCCGACAGCTTCAAGATGGCTGCCCCTGAGGGCGCAGCAAAGGTGAAAGTGCTGGTGATGGATACCCTGCCCTGGATTCCCATAACAACCCCACGCGAGGTGGTACTTGAGGTGATCGACGGTGTGGTGAAATGCGATGTCGAGCAGGACGTGCTCTACATAGCCCAGGTTGAGCGCCATGGCAAGAATGGGAACGTAGGCAAGGCCTTCATGGGTGGTTTCACCTTGAAGTCGGGCGCAATCGCCTCTTCCGTAGGCCACGATAACCACAACGTCATTGTCTTGGGGACAAATTTCGAGGACATGGCAGTAGCAGTCAACAGGGTGGTTGAGGTACAGGGCGGCCAAGTGGTCGTCGAGGGTGGCCAGGTGATCGCCGAGGTGCTCTATCCCATCTGTGGTCTGCTTTCCGATCTTTCCGCAGAAGAGCTTGCCCTGGAGAAAGACAAGGTAAACGCCGCGATCCATGAGCGCGGCAGTCAGATTCCCATTCCGTTCATGTTCCTGTCATTCATCTGCCTGGCAGCGCTTCCCAACTTTGCCATCACAGATAAAGGATTCATCGATGTGATGACCCAACAGATCATCGATCCCATCATCGGCGTCGAAGCGTAGATCGCGCCGGAACACTCGAGAGGACGGGGCAGCATGGCACAGACCCTGCTCAAAAACGGCTACCTTGTTACCATGGACCCACAGGAGACGGTCTTTGAAGGTGGCAGCGTGCTTGTTCAAGACGACCGCATCTTAGCTGTTGGCGACATCGCACCAGAGGCCGTGGCACAAGATGCGGAGGTGATCGAGCTCCAGGGAAAGTACGTGCTGCCCGGTTTTATCAACACCCATGTGCACACCTCCCAGCAGATCAGCAGGGGAGTGGGGGATGATGTCGATTTCATCACCTGGCTGCACAAACGCATGTGGCCCTTTGAAAGCAACATGACCGAGGAGGACTCCTATATCTCCACGCTTATGTGCTGTCTTGAGCAGATACGTGCGGGGGTGACAAGCTTCGCCGAGCCGGGCGGACAGTTTGTCTCGGGAATGGCACGCGCAGTGGCTGAGGCTGGCCTGCGCGCAAAGCTGGCGAAGTCGGTCATGGATTGCGGCACGGGACTGCCGGAGGTCTGGCAACGTTCGACCGACGAGGAGCTTGAGGCGCAGCTGATAGATTTCGAGCGCTTCCACAACAGCGCCAACGGGCGGATCCAGGTGTGGTTTGGGCTGCGCACCATCTTCAACAACACCGACGATCTGATCGTCCGCACCAAGGAGCTCGCCGACGCCCGCGGGGTTGGCGTCCACATGCACGTGGCCGAGGCGAAA
>WRHL01000035.1 GCA_009783245.1 Coriobacteriia bacterium | reverse complement strand
AACAGGGCTGCCTGTGGCAGGCCTGTAGGCGCGAGACCGAGCTTGCGAAGCAAGCGAAGGTTGGAAAGCGCGAGCCGCTGCAAGCGGCGAAGCGATTGGCAAGTCCCCTATGCTCCACCAAAATACTCGATAATACTAGTAGTATTATCGAGTATTTTGCATAATAGGGGACTTGAACCCGTGAGGGGGAGCGCCGTTAAACAGGGCTGCCTGTGGCAGGCCTGTAGGCGCGAGACCGAGCTTGCGAAGCAAGCGAAGGTTGGAAAGCGCGAGCCGCTGCAAGCGGCGAAGCGATTGGCAAGTCCCCTATGCTCCACCAAAAACCACAGATAGGGCTAGCACAAAAAGGAACGTCCCTATTGTGCTTATTGTCCGAGCTCAGGGTATTCCTGCTCGATTTTCAGTCTATTGGAATCGTATTCTGTCTACCAGCTGTAAAAAGAAATCCTTAGACCAAGCTTCCAGCTCCAAACTATCGCGGACGAAGGGTCGAACCTCCGCCCTTGCAGCATCAATATCTGTAGATTCGATCTTTTCCCGAAAGGCTTGGAGGAAACCCTCCTGAGAAAAAGGTCCCGAGAATACATCTGGCGATTGTTCCTGTGCGCGGGTATTGAAATGTACGAGGTCAAGCGCAACATTACGTCTCACATACCAGACAAAATCGTACCAATCCCGCCCTTTGACCCGGCTTTGCCATTGGCGATAGAAAAGGGCGCTCATCTTACCAGCGTAGAGATCAGGAAGGGTATAGCAGTTGACCAGGAAGGTGAAGGGCTCTAATAGTGCCAGTGGCTCTACTGAAAAGTCACCCGGAGGGTTGGTATCCACCTCGATCTTGATAGTTACCTTTCCTAGGATGTTTGCTTCAAGGTTGTACGTGGCAGTGTCACTTTTCAAGAAAGCTGATTCAACAGCAGTGAGACGAGTCTTCTTCTTTTTACGGATCTCAGACTCGCAGCCATATGCGCTGAGTTCGGTAAGGATTGTATCGAAATACGCTGAGAGGTCAAAGCTTGCATCTGGCTCAAGCAGAGAGAAATCCAGGTCTTCTGAGAATCGTTGCAGGCCATGGAAAAGTCTGAGGCAAGTGCCGCCATAGAACGCAGCTTTACTGAAGAAACCTCCTCGATATAAACCTGCCAGCACTATCTGCTGAAGTATCTCGTGGATCATCCTCCTGTCATAGGGTTGACCAGATACGGTGCGATCATCGATCATCTGCTGGATGATAGGGTTCAGTTGAGACATCTTATCGCCTCCTCAAGAAAGTGTAAGGTCTGTTGCTTGGATCCAACCCTTGATGCTGCCTTTATGATGCTCAAATCCATGGCAGTGAGGCTATCGGTGTCGATGCGCATATAATCAACAAGGTATTCCACCATTGACTTTAGAGAACGCACCTGCAGCCCCTTCACCGTAACGAAGTGGTCGCAAAGTGCCTTCTCCGGCGATGCGATCAAATAGTTATTACCCGCTTTAGTACGATGCATACGTAACCCGATACCATAGTAACTATCCGGAACATGGTGATAGCGAAAGCTGCCGAGTTGTGTGGAAACATCCCTGCTTCTTTTGGTTGTAACTGACTCTATGGAATAGACAGCCTCGGGGATCATTCCATATTCCTGCATTGCGCTTTCCAGAGATATGTAGGACGGGCCATAGAGATGATTTGCAGCGAGATGAGTATCGGGATGCTCGCCAGTAATTGTCTCGGATACCAGATACAATCCCTTCTGGAGACGAGTCAGGAGTCCTTGCCTGCTAAGAAGGGCAATCTTACTCGCCGGAGAGGAGTAGTCACGATAAAGCGCTCGTAGCGACGAGAATTCTACCGGTATTCCACCTAGCCCACGAAGGCGCTCTATGTCATCTATATACTTCATTATATGTCAATAATAGCATAGATAATCGAGTTTTCTATTATTATCTTTGCGAATACTGTCATATATGACGAAAATGCCACGAGAACCCTGAATAACTTGACGGCTTGAAGTTCGTCTCCTGGTTGGGAGAAGACGGCCTGTTCGAGATAATGCCCATCATCCAAGCAAGTGAAGAAGAAGAGATATCCTCAGTGCGATAAGAATCATTGCTTCCCGGTTATCAGGGTGCAATTATTGGTGTGAAGGCGACAAGCGCTCCGTCCCCTTGACACCCTTGTGCTGCGCGTCCCTACTGTGCTTGCCGCGTTCAGCCAAAGAAGAGCCAGAGGAAAGGAGCGGCGCCTACCAGCAAAGCGATAACCTGGAGGATCAGCGCCACATGAACCTTATCCTTCTTCCTGAACCTCCATGCAAGCACAATGACAACAATGACGAAGATCGGTATTCCCCAGCAGATCACAAGGCTTAAGAGCATCAGCGCGTATACCATTGGGCCCGTTCCACTGTCAGATATCATCACTGTTGGGATAAGCGAGAAGACCGCAAAGATGAACAATGGGATCAGGGCTACCACTAGGACCAAGCTCAAGATGAAACTGATGGTTTTCGCTGTTTTTATATTCATTGCTTCTCCTTTCAGTGACACACAGTGCCAATCCTTCAATGCCCGATTCTACTCTTCAGCCCTTCCATAAGCCCTTCCGTAAGCCCTTTCATAAGCCCTTCCATAAGCCCTTCCAGAAACCAAAAGGCGCTACTCCATTATCCTACACGCGATCAAAGCGGATGTAGTTCTCCAGCTGATCTTCCAGCCGAGCCAGGAAGGCCAATGGCCTGCCGGCCTCATCCAGCTCAAACCGACACGCAAACGCCTGCCTCATCATTTTCACATCCAGCGCCAGCTCATTACAAGCGGGTATTATGGGTATCTTCATGCCAGCCACATGCGCGACCAAACCCCTTCCCCGCTCCTCGATGCGCATCGAGCCATATGCCGCGTGATGATAGATCCCGGCGGCTCCCTTGGGCATCTCCTGCTTGGTGAGGGGCTTCTCAATGGTCGCATGATACGCAGCTTTGGCTTTCTGGGACGCCTGCCTGGCAATAGCCAGAAAACGCTGGCTCCAATCCACTGGTGGCAGGCCAAGCGCGCTGTCACACAAGGCGTTGCCAAGCGCGTTAGCCCCGAATGTATCGTTACGGTTTGTCAGGATGCAGAAAGCGAAGTCATGCTCGGGCAGGAAACCCACATGGCTTTTGAATCCAAGGACCGTACCGCCGTGCCAGACCATCTTCTCACCACGGTAAGTCTCCACAAACCAACCAAGGCCATAGCTGCTGCTGGTGACCTCTGGCAGTTGGTAGGAGAACATCTCCCCGTCCCTGACAGGCATCTGGCACTCATGTAACTCACGCGCAGAGTCCCCACTGAACAGCCGTCCGCCCTCAGCGTGGCCACCCGCGCCACCAGCGCCACCCGCGCCACCAGCGCCATCAGCGCCCCCATCGCCACAAACGCTCCCCCCGCCATAGGAACCCTGATGGAGGTTGGCCGTCACCCACTGAAGCATGTCGTGTGCGTTGCTGCTTATGGCGCCCGCGCCGCCGGTCGAGTCGCAGAGCATGGTCTTGATCGGAACAGTCACTGCTCCAATGCCCGCCCGCGGCCGCGCATAGTTCTCCTCCACCCCCTCATATGCCAGCGAGCGCGTGTAGGAGTGGGTCATCCCAAGCGGATCGAACACCCGTTGCCTGACCACCTCTCCCCAGGGAAGGTCGCACACCTGCTCAACAAGCAGCGTAACTGCCCCAAACATATGGTTCTGATAGTAGAAGCGCTGGCGTGCAGGCCACGCAGGCTCAAGGTAGCGCAGTTTATAGACCATGTCGCTTAAGGAGCTCTGTTGGTTTGTCATCAACGATACGTTATGACGCGGCAGCCCGCAGCGGTGGCAGAGGGCATCACGGATAGTGAGCGCCTCGGTGCGCTCGGCAGTGTAGAGGGCAAAACCTGGTAGATGGCGCACAACCGGGTCGTCCAGGTCCAAAAGCCCCTCTTCTTGCAGCTGCAGGACCATCGTTGCGAGAAACGCCTTTGTAGCAGAGGCAATGGGGTACACCGTGTATTCATCCACAGCTCCGCCGCGCCGTCGCCCAGCAGCAGAGAACCACTGCTGGCCCTTGCTGTAGACACCAACGCTTACGCTGGGAAGGTGAAAGGCTTTGGCATACGTGCGTACCAGCTCATCCAAGTGCTGTTGCATGGAGTTCCTCCCGTCATGTGCGTGCTCCGCTTATTCTAGAGTATTATGGGGAAAGAACCATATAGCGCCTCGATTACCTTCAGTGCAGATCAACGATAAGGAACAGATAATGGCCGATAAGAACGCCCCGTCTACCAACGCACAACCTACAGGCTTCCTGGGAAGGTTCAGGGCCCAGTCAGACAAGCTGACCCTCCGCGAGAAGATCGGCTATGCCTGCCAGGATGGCGCCATGGAGCTCTACACGCAGTTCTTCAACCTGTACCTGATGGTCTTCTACACCAATGTGGCAGGCATACCTCCTGCCCTGGCTGGTACCCTGGTGATGGTCTGCACCATCTGGAACGCCGTCAACGACCCCATAGTCGGTCTTCTCGTTGACAATTTCCGCTCCAAGAACGGCGAGAAGCTCCGCCCCATCCTCAAATGGGCCACCATCCCCACGGTGCTGTTTGTGATCATCCTTTTCTGGATGCCCGAGATGCAGCCGGGCGCCGCGTTTGTCTACGCCCTGGTGATGTATTGTGTGATGGAGTCCTTTGCCACCTTCCTTGGCATCCCTTACATCTCCCTGCCCTCTGTGCTCACTTCAAAGGCGGAGGAGCGGGTCTCGCTTTCCCTCTTTGCGGCCCTGGGCGCCTGCATAGGCCCTATCATCGCCTCGACCTGCACAGTGCTCTTGATGCGGGGCTTTGGCGGGGTTGATGCCATGGGCAACGTCTTGGACCAGCGCGCCGGGTTCCGCGGTGCGGTCATTGTGGTGATGGTGGTCTTTGGGCTCTGCCAGTACATCATGTATGCCGTCGCCCGCGAGCGGGTGCGCCCTCAATCCAGCGAGAAGCAGCGGGTTGGGGCGGTCAAGGCCTTCAAGATCCTGATCACCGAGCGCAACATCATGTCGATCGTCGGCTACAACATCTTCTACTCCATTGCCCTGGGCGCCATGCTGAACACGGTTGTCTACTACTGCAACTATATCCTCATCACACCGGGCGGCGAGGCCATCCTCTCGCCCATCCTGATCCTGGTGGCCTTGGCCATCCTGCCCGTTGTGAGGTTGGTGAACAAGCGGATCAAGCGGCGAGGCCTGCTGATCTGCGCATCGATCGCGATGATGGTCTCCCGGATCTCGCTCATCATCGCACCCACAAGCCTTGCCGCAGCCTGCGTGACGGCCGCCTTCATGGGCATAGCCATGGGTTTCTCGGTAGTCAGCATAAGCACCAATATCAGCGAGTCTATCGAGATCCTGGAGTGGCGCCGGGGCCTGCGCCTGGAAGGGTCGGTCCAAGCCATACGCGGTCTGCTCATCAAGATAGCCCTTGCTGCCCTGGCTTTTTCGCTTGGCCTGGCAATGGACATTGCCGGCTACGTGGCGCCCACCGCCGAGATACTGGCGCCGGTGCAAAACGCTGCAACGGTGCAGGTCTTTCAGGTCTTCTTCATCTACCTTCCCGTGGTGCTGGGCGCGTTCATGCTGCTCATGGCCTTCTTCAGCCCTACCGACCGCGATGCAGCACAGATGCGTAAGGAAAAGGCCGAGAAGGACGAGAAGGACGCAGTCGTTGAATCGCAGTAGAACAGCACAGGTGTCAAGGGGACGGGGTGTCAAGGGGACGGTACTGTTTTGACACCTTTTGTCATATCCCTAGCAGATGGACCAGGACGTCTCGTCCTGGAGTTTTGAGAAGATGGATCGCAGGATGTGCGCGAGGTCCTGGGCAATGCCTTCATACTCCTCACTCACCCACATGACAACTGCGTAGGGGCCCTCGATATCCAGCTCCAGTGGTACACAGTCCACCCGGTCATCCAGCAACAGTTTGAACCAGTTGACAGCGGGATACAGGCCTATACCTGCCTCGACCATGGAGATGATGGCTTCCTCGTTTGCCACCGGACTCTCCGGAGTGTAGGGTACTCCAGCCATCCGGAGCATCTCCCCTGCAACAGCGAGTTTTTGGGGCTGCCCTTCGTTCGAAGCGCAGAACAGGGTCTCGTTCTCCAGGTCTTCTATCGTCAATACCTCTTTTTCTGTGAGCCTGTGTCCCTTCTGCATGAAGACGCAGGGCTGCGTATTGGCAAAGGTGATGTAGTGCGCCTTGGGGTTGTTCCGCGCCTCGAAATGGTTGGTGAAGATGATGTCGGTACGGCCATCGAGCAGGCTTTGGGTCAGTTCGCTGATGGAGTACTTGCTGAAACGGATGGAGAGTGTGGGATACATCTTCTGCAGGAGTTCCATGATGATGCCGCTCTTCATTCCCACAACGCTGATCGAATTGAAACCCAATACCACCCGTGTAAGAACCCCGTCTGGATTACTTCTCACTTGTGCGAGGACCGCGTCATACTTCTGGATGATCTCCTCGGCAGCCGCCACGAACCGCTCCCCTGCAGGCGTGAGGGAGATCTCCCGTTTGCCCCGCGTAAAGAGACGGACACCCAGCTCTGACTCGATGGACGAGATGGTGGATGACATGGTCGACTGGGTTATAAAATTCTGCTCGGCTGCACGTGTGACGCTTTTCAGCTGTGCGAGGCTTACTACACAGCGAAGTCGGTGGATATCCATGATCGCTGCTCTCCCTTTTATAGTTTCCTCACTGGAGCCAAGTATAGCAAATGGAGCATCCCCAGAGACGCTCCATTTGCTGTTGCGATGGGGCCTCAATCGCTGGCGTTGCCGCTGGGGGTTGCGTCGCCGTCACGACTTCAGCCGAAAGCTTCAGCCTTTTTGCCGCAGTCTCCGCTACGACGAGATGCTCAGCAGTAGCCTTTTCTTTGGTGTCCCATCTTACTGGTCTCCCCATACCCTGTTATTATCCTGATACTCTGTCACCCCTTGCTGCCCCTAATGCCCCCTGTCACCTCTTGTTACCCCTTGCTGCCCCTAATGCCCTGTTTTCATCGTACTACTATTGTTCCTTTTATTTGGCATTTTCAAAAGCCGCTTACCATAGGAGCTTTCCATGACAGTATGGGCTTTTTCAATGCCCGTCCATATTACCGTCCATATTAAGAGGGGCTTTGCCGTGTAACGCAGCAGGGATTCGCTATAATTACGGCTGTCTTTAATCTAAAGAGGATTGTCCGGGGAGGGACGCGATCTGGTAAGCGAGGTGCGATCGGACATGGAAGAAATCAGAGAGCAAACCTATAGTTATTACGCATTCATCAGCTACAGCCGTAAGGATGAAAGCTGGGCCAAGTGGTTGCAGAAGGCGTTGGAGCAGTACCGGCTCCCTACCGTGCTCAGAAAAGAAGAGAGCACGCTGCCTAAGAAGATCCACCCGATCTTCCGTGACAAGACCGACCTGACAACCGGACAGCTTCAGACTGCACTGCACCAGGAACTCAACGCATCCAAGAAACTCATCGTGCTCTGCTCCCCTGCCTCGGCGCGCTCGGAATGGGTCGACAAAGAGGTGCAGCGGTTCATAGACGCGGGGCGCGTAACCGACATCATCCCGCTTATTGTGGATGGCATCCCCAATAGCGGAGATGAGACCGAATGCTTCATGCCTGCACTCAGGCTGCCCGAGGACGAGCAGCTCCTGGGTGTCTCCATCCCCGAGCTGGGCAAGAAGGACGCCTTCCTCAGGATTGTCGCCGGCCTCTTGGACATCAAGTTCGACCAGCTCAAGCGACGCCACGAGCAGCGTCGTAAGCGCCAGAACCTCATCACCGCTGCTGCTATCGTTGTCTTTCTGGCTGCCGCCAGCATCGGCGGCTATAAGGCATGGGACTACTACGTGCCCCACAAGAGCTACTACACGGATTACGTGCTGTGCTGGGGGGTCCCTGAAGGCATAGGTGAACTCACTCAGAAGGAGGTCGCGGTCAGGGAAGGCCACTACGTCATCACCACGCAGAAAGGCCTGATCCGCGAGCTTGCCTATGCCAACTCAGCCGGCACTCCCATGGAGCACCTGGAGGAGGAGTTCACTGACCTCGCGATGATCTCGCGGTTCTTCTACCGCGACGATGGGCGCTTGGAATACGTCGAATACGTCGACAACAATGACAAGGTCCTTGCCACCCAGGTCTATACCACTGACCTCAAGGCAGCCGATTTCCAGGTCAGCGCAATCGACAGCTCGCTGAAGACGCTTGCCGGGACCACCACCAGCACCTCAACAGGCATGTTCGACCTGAATATCTCGGGCTTCGAAGCCCAGAGAAGCGATATCTCCCGTCACCTGCTTGAATATGATGAGAACGGCTATGTCACCAGCATCATCTACATGCGCGACCGCCGCACCCCCATTCTTGACGCGGACGGGATCGGCGGCCTGGAGTACACCCTGGATGCGCTGGGGCGCCCTACAGAGATCCGCTATCTTGGGCTTAACGGCGTAGGTTACGCCGTCACCAAGAAGAACGTCGCCGGGAAGCGCTTCTTCTACGATGATGCCGGTAACCGCGTGCGCATTGAGTACTTCGACCCCAAAGGGAACCTCACCCGCAACGACAACGGGTGGATGGTGCTGGAGTACGGCTTTGATGACAAGGGCAACAACGTGCGCAAGTCCTTCCTTGATGCAAACGGCAACCCGGATATAGCCTCCTACGGCTACTCCTATTCGCTGCTTGGCTATGACGAGAAGGGCAATTACATCAGCATGGAGCTCTTTGGCGTTGAAGGCGAGCGTGTAAGACACACCAATGGGCCGGCCATCATCACCAAGGAGTACGATGCCAAGGGGCGGATAATCCTCCAATCCTACTTTGACGAGAACTACAATCTGACCTGGTTCGAGCAGGACTATGCACGCCAGGAATACGAATACGACGAACGCGGGAACTATGCGGGAGGGGCGTTCTATGGGATCGACGCTTTGCCCGTCCTATGCAACAACGGCTATGCGTCCCTGAAGATGGTCTACGATGAACGGGGCAACCGCATCTATGAGGAGTACTTTGGTACGGACGGTGAACCCATACTGTGTGCGGACGGCTATGCGTCCTTTGTCGCCGAATATGATGAGAGGGACAACCTCACCAAGCGGAGTTGTTTTGACACAGACGGCGCGCTGGTCATCAGTGGATTTGGTTATGCCGTCCGTGTCTATACCTTTGATGACCGAGGCAATCCGGTGCGGATGGACTTCTTTGGCACGGATGAGCGCCCAGTGCTGATTCCGGAAGGTTTCGCTTCTGTTGAGTATGACTTTGACGATGGCGGCAATATCTGCGAGCACCGTTACTTTGGCATCGACGGCAAGCCGATATTGAATACAAAGGGCTATGCGGTGATGACATCAGAGGCAGATGAGAACGGCAACCCCCTGCACGTCGCGATGTTTGGGCTTTCAGGCGAACCCGTACTCTCAACAGACGGTTATCACATCATGGAGGGCGAGTACGACGAGCGGGGCAATACGAGGAATCTGAGTTTCCTTGGCATCAATGGAGAGCCGGTGTTGCTTCTTGAGGGCCTCGTAGTCAGTGGCTTTGCGACAGTCAGGTTCGAGGTTGATGAACGTGATAACGTGGTCAAGACAAGCTTCTTTGGCCTTGACGGCAAGCCGGTGCTGAACTCCGAGGGCTACGCTGCAATGACTTCGGAATTCGATGCCTATGGCAATGGGACCGCAATCAGGTACTTTGGACTGGATGGCGAGCCGGTAGCCTGCAAAGAGGGATATGCGGCGATTGTGCTTGAGTTCGACAACAGGGGCAACCTCCTATCTGCGGCCTATATTGACGAGAACGGGATCGAACTCTCGCGCTATGCGCTTATGATAGGCTCTGATCCTTCAGGAAGCGCTGCCTTGGAGCTGGGGTTAGAGCCGGGGGACATCTTTGTCACCCTTGATGAATGGGTGTGGTTCGACTATAGCGAGGAGGGCATGTTTGCTGTGCTCCTCTCGTTCTATTACGCCGTGCTTGGAACGGCTGAAGTGGACGTTCCGGTTGTCTTATATCGTCTGTCTACTGAGGAGTGTCTGAGTTGCATCTTTGCGGCAGACCTGGTCTTTGACCTCGATGAGCTCTGGATCAGCGAGGCAGACTACCAGAAGATCCAAAAAGCCTATCAGGCCCTACCCTGACTCCCCGTCATTGCGAGCGGAGCCGCCAAGAGCGGCGTAGCGTGGCAATCCACGGTAGCGCTTTGGGATTTGTGCCGTTAACACAGCGAACAGCCTTACAGTCCGCTTTGCGCATTATGACAAAAGGGACCGTCCCCTTTGTCATAATGACAAAGGGGACGGTCCCTTTTGTCATACAAGGTTTTACAGAGTTCCTATCCCAAAATGACGGTTGTGTCCTCTGATTGCTTGAATAATTCCGCGATATAGTCAAGAATATGCCCAAATACCCCTCCAACTGGCGTATCGGAGAGTACAAAACCGTCGATTTGGGATAAGAACTGCAATAATCTGTGTATGGAGATTATTACTGGATCTGATCACCCCTTCTTCACTGCCGCTCTTTCCCTACGGTAACGCAAGCCTTTTGGCTGTGACAGACTGCCGATAATGCGAGCGCTACCGTGGATTGCCGCGCTACGCCACCTCTGGCGGCTCCGCTCGCAATGACAGAGAGGTTAACTGCATTGGTAGGGTAATTGTCACTGTGAGCCCAATGCGAACAGTGACATCTTCAAAACCAAGGCGGCGTAAGCCGCCGAGAAGCACGCCCCGCGAAAGCGGGGTGTGCGACACGATTCCCACAAGCGACAGTAGCTGGGCCTACTTCTTGAAGCCGCGGTAGTCCTTAGCCTGCTCTTCTTTAGGCTTCTTGCTGTAGGGTATCAGCAGGTGATGCTGTTTTGCGAGGTTGTTCCGCTTATCGCTGTAGACAAAGCCCTCAGAGCGCATATAGGCGTTCCACCTGCGGCTTTCCAGCTTTGCGAGCGCATCGGCTGACGTGGGCCCATAACTGTCGACTGCCTTCTCGTGCATGATCCGGGCTATCGAGGAGTTGCGGTAGTACTCCTTGCCCCAGAAACCCGATGAGAGCTCTTCGATGCGCTCCTCGGTCCTCTCTGCCTCATCGGTCAGGGACCATTGGATGTGCGCCTGTTCAGCCAGGTTCTCAAGGCGTGGGTCAAAGACCATCTGGTAGGAGAACAGGTCTCTGATGTCCCCTATCAGACGTAGCTGATAATCATCGTTGGAGTAGTTGGCAAGGCTTTTGAGCATGGTGGCCCTTTTGGGGTCATGCACAACCGAATAGATCAGTGGCTTGCCGGTCTCATTATGGCCGGCGCGCGTGAAGAGCATGCGGAGGTTGGCGGCGGTCTCAACGTTGAGTTCGTCGTCGCCCAGCGAGATGAAGGTGAACGTGATGTCGGCTGCAATAGAGCTGACCAGGTCTGCGAAGTCCTTGCTGAGGACATCGATCCCCGGGTGAACGGTTATGGAGTACACGGCCTCGTCGGGGTCAGCATTATTGTTATACTCCTCATTCAGCAGGTCAGGACACTCGAACCTCAGCCTCTTCTCACTGTTGGGGTCGGTGTCCAAAGCGTGTATACTCAGGCGGTAGCCGTCCATCTGACAGTACCAGGAAAGCGTCTTCAACAGGGCAACCCCCGTCCTCCCCAGACCCACGAGCAGGACAGAGATGGCCTTCTGCCCGTCCACTTCACGCGCGGAGTCAAAGAGGACGTGCTTCTCCGTTGCCTCATCCCAAAGATAGTCCCAGAGGAAATAGTGTGCGAACTGCCGCGCGCTGTTGATCCTGCGAACCGCCATGGCCCCCTGTTTGCCATCAAGTAAAAGCTCGCTCTCCTTTGAGGAATCGAAGATGTACAGGGTTGTCTTCTTGGGGTCCCTGGAGGAATAGTCCGGCTTCTCCTTAGCAGGGGCCTTCCCCAGAATGCGAAGCGCCTGCCCGTTCTTCTCCTGCTGATCATCCCCGATGATGATGAATCTCATCCTTGCGCTCTTTGCATGGATGTCGAACCTGACAGACTGGATGTCACGCTTGAAGCAGATGCACTTCAGATCGCGGGCAGACTGGTAGAGCTTCTGCGGGGGCTTGTTATTCTCAACGTGGACGTCGGTGAACACTATAAGCGGCCGCGACTTCTTACCTGGAGGCGCTGGGTTGCCTGGGGCTCCCTTGCGCTCCTTCTCATGATGCGCCAGCACGCTTTGCGCCAGCGTGAAGGATTCCTCGTTCAGCTTTGAGAAGATGTACGCCTCGCGATAATACCCCAGGAAATAGCTGATATAGGCTGTCAGGCCTTTGATGAAACTGAGGATGAAGCTCACGGACAGGAAGGGGGCAAGGATGCACAGGGCCGTGCTGAAGATCATATACGGCCCTGTTACCCAACTGTCGATACGGGAGAGGGGGCTCAGGAAGAGGTCGTAGGGATTATCGAGCTTGAAGATCTTCAGGGACATCTGGATGGAGAGGAGAAGCGACTCGAGGATCCCGCCGTTCTCAGTTCCAACGCGGGTGAAGTATGCAGGCAGGCACAGGATCAGCATGGCGATGAAGGTGGCGGCGATGATAAGCGGCAGCGGGCGGATGATGCTGGTCCGCTTTGGCAGTCTGTGGATGACGATAACAACGGCTATTGCCAGGATGAAGAGCGTCAGCGCAAGGATGAAGGCTGTTTCCCAGACGGTTTTTGGAAGCTCCATTTTCTATCCTCTCAAGAACGTCAGCAAAGGGAGGGCTCACCTCATGGAAGCAGCCAGCTGCTCTTTTATGGTTTCCGCTGAGCATCTCAACTGGTCGAGCTCAGCTGCATCCAGCTGAAGCTCGACTATCCGCTCGATGCCAGCCGCCCCTAGAATCGCAGGTACGCACATGTAGACGCCGTCGATGCCATACTCCCCTTCCAGCCGTGCGCAGACCGAGAGGACGCGGCCACTGGGGCGCAGCAACTCGGCGACCATCAGCGCAATGGAAGAGGCCGGCGCATAGAAGGCCGAGCCCGTCTTGAGCAGCTCGACCACGGCCGCACCGCCCTGGATGGTGTCTTGCACCGCAGACGCGATCTGCGGGTCGCTCAGCAGCTGCGGCAACGGGACGCCATTGACAGTGGAAAGGCGTGGCAGAGGCACCATGGCCTCGCCGTGGGCGCCAATGACCAGGGCATCGATCTGTTCCGGCTGCGCGCCGGTCAGAGCTGCTATGGCGTGGGTGAAGCGTGCGGTGTCAAGCACGCCGCCCATACCAAAGAGGCGTTGCTTGGGCAGGCCGGCAAGCTGATAGGCGAGGTTGGTCATCACATCGAGCGGGTTGGTGACAAAGAGGTACAGGGCATCGGGCGAGGCCGGCAGGGCGCCCTCGAGCACCGAGCGCACAATGCTGGAGTTGATACTGAGGAGGTCTTCGCGGGTCATGCCCGGCTTGCGTGGGACACCGGCAGTCACCACCACGATGTCAGAGCCAGCGGTGTCTGCATAGTCGCAGGTACCAAGTATGGTTGGTCCGAACTTCTCGTTGGAACGCATGTGCATGATGTCGAGCGCCTTGCCCTGGGCGAGGCCGTCCGCCACATCGATGAGCGCGACGTCTGCGAGCTCCTTCATGACCAGCAGCAGGGCGGCGTTGGCGCCTACATTTCCTGCCCCGACTATGGTGACCTTGGGATAAGCCATCTATTGCACCTTGCCTTCCGCGCACGTCGCCTGTGTAAAGCTGAGCGGTTTTCTGCTCGGTGACAATGATAGCCCAATGGGGAGGTGAATTGGTCAGGCGTTGTTGCCTTCAGCCTCAACAGGGGCAGCTTCTGCAGCGCCCACCTTGTATGTGGAGGCTTCTGCCACATCTACCTTGATTGTCTCGTCTTGCTCCCTTTTTGCCTTCTTGCGCCTGCGATATGCCCATGAGATGGAGTGCACCACCCATTCCCACACGGGGATGGTGAGGAGGACCACCCAGGCGGGATGCGGCGCGCCGGCGATAAAGGCCATCCAGAGGAACCAGGCGAGAGCTGCGATTGGGTAGAGCCCTTCGAGCAGCGGGGTGAGGCGACGGGAGAACAGCGAATGGCCGATCATGTAGTAGACGGGGATGAGGAAGAGGAGGAACAGGCCGGGGCCCCAGAGGCTGGTGAACGCGCCAAGAAGGATGTAGGCGATTATGACCACCAGGGGGAAGGGGAACTTGTACCAGGCTTTGCCTTTGGCGCGCTTCTTGTCATAATGCTCGCGCGCCTCCTCAAGAGTGCCGTTGAAGCCGTCATGGGTGATGACCCTGAAGTCGCGTTCATCGAAGCTGTCGTAGTTGCCGCTGAAGAAGCCCTTCCAGTCGTCGTTTTGCCAGCCTTTGTGCCTGCCTTCCTTGACGTGTATGCCGTCCCAGCCCACGTGTACCTCATCGCCGTCTGCGGAGTCTTTGACGTGCACGCCGTCCTTCCAGGAGACGTGGACGTAATCCTCGCCGTCATCTATGTGGATACCGCCTGGGCCGATATTCACGTAGGGCTTGTCTTTATGGGGGGGCGCCTCGCGCTCAGCCGCCTTGTCGGCCGCCTTGTCGGCCGCCTTGTCGGCCGCCTCGAACGCGACATCATCCTTGAAACTCTCGTCCACATAGAGCAGGTCGTCAAGGGAGACACCGTACAGCTGTGCCAGGGCAATCAAATTGTCGGTATCAGGTGATGATTCCGAGCGTTCCCACTTTGAAACCGCCTGTCGGGAAACGCCGAGCTTCTCTGCAAGGCTCTCCTGCGAGTAGCCGGCTTCCCGTCTGCGTCGAGCTAAGCGCTCTGCAATCTCTACGTTCATGATACGGTCCCTCTCCTTTTCGCAAGCTTCTGACCCTTTCAAGCTTAGGGTTGCGTCCAGGCTAAATCGAGCTATTCCAGTTGGAATTTTCCGCAACTTTTGGTTGCGCTTACAGTTTATCGTGCTTGTGTAGTGCAATCATTCAGAAAACAGGTCTTTGACGGATTCTGGCCTTCAGGCAAGCCCTGTTTGTGAGGTGGGAATCATGCTGTGAGGGCCGTCTTTCTCCCGGTAGGGCTGATTCTCTGATATGTCTCAATGTTGTTACGGAAAGAACTGCCGTTTTGTGATATCCTCGAAAGCTACAGCGGTAGTATTTGGAGTCTCTGGCAACTCTTTGAGGGGTAAGCCAGGCTAGGAGGTAATCATGGGTAAGGTTGGAAGCTTTTTATTGGGTGGTCTTGTTGGCGCTGGAGTGGCTTTGATCTTTGCCCCGCGCTCCGGTGAAGAGACACGCGCTCTTATCGCTGAGAAAGCAGACGATTACTGGGGTAAGGGACAGACGTTCTATAGTCAGGGAAAGACCTATGTACGGGAGACTGTTGCCAGCGCGCAGCCGACCCTCAGCAAGAAGAGCGACGAGCTTCGCCAGAAGATAGATAATGCCCGTGCCTTGATTGCCGAGCAAGTAGCAAAGAACGCCTCTGCCGCACGCGAGGTCATCAATGACAAGGTCCCTGTCGCAGCGGGCGCCATCAATCAGGCCGCAGAAGTGGTTCGCGGACAGATCGGCAATGCCGCGGACAAGATCAAGGGGAAGACCGCCACTACCGAGGAAAGCATTGCTGAGGCAGCCGCAGAGATCACCCTTCCAGAGGAAGAGGTTGTTGCGGATACTGAGGTAGCCGCCCCTGTGGAGGTGCCAAACAAAGTCGAGCCTCTCTTCAGCGAGGACGCCTGAGCTAACAGACGCTGAGTCAACAGACAGAAGAACCTGAAGGAAGCAGATCAGAAGACGTGCGTAGTACCACTGAGTTCCGTGGTGTCCGTGTTATTGGCGGACGCAGTGGAAACAAACGGATCGGGAAGATCCTCAGGGCTGTATTCAGCCCTGAGGGAAGCATCCTGGTGGGCTACATAGTTGGTCGCCCCGACTTTCTCTTCATGTTCAAACGCAAGGACCGCTTCTTAGCCCATGATGCCTTCAAGGTTGTCGACGGTAGGGTGGTTGCCACTACTGACCGCGACTCCTGGGATGAACCAGCCTGCAAGCGCCTTGGTATCGACTGGGACAGGTGCCTGATCCTTGAGGGAATGCGGGTTGTCACAGAAGACGGCGAGAAGGTTGGGACTATCGCCTCCGTTGAATATGACGAGAGGACCGGGAAGACCGCGTCTCTGCAGGTGGGCGAAGGTATGGCGTCAAAAGCCATTGTGGGCGTCTCGCATATCCCCCCAGAGCTGATAGTAGGTTACCGCAATGGTCAGATAGTCGCACGGCGTGCAGCTTCAGAAATCCACGCTGAGGGTGGACTTGCCGCCAAGGCGGGGGAACAAGCTGCGGTTGTCACCAATGTGGTGAAGGAGAAGACAAAGACCGCTCGGAACACCGCTAAGACGATAGGGAAGAATACCGGGAAAATCGCAGGTAATGCATTGGATTCCGGTTCAAAGGCCCTGGGTACGCAACTGGGCAAGACCAAAGGGATGTTCAAAGCCTTCAAGAATGAGTATAAGAAGGAATCCTCAAAGGATTAGTCTTCTTTTACTTCTTCTTCAGCCTCTTCTTCTGGCTCGGCTTCTGTTTCCTCATCGTCAGACTCTTCTTCTACTTCTTCTTCAGCCTCTTCTTCTGGCTCGGCTTCTGTTTCCTCATCGTCAGACTCTTCTTGTGCTGGCTGCGTTTTCTTTTTTGCTGTGGCTGACTTCTTTATGGTTTCCTGCTGCGCTTTCTTCTTGGCCTTGGCCTTGGCAGCTGCCTTTGTCCCACGTCTCTCTTGGTCGGGAAAGATCTTCCGTGTCTTACGTTCATAGATGACAGCGATCAAAAAGAAGAACACAAACAATCCGCCGATGATCACACCAAGGCCCGCGGGCGTTTTTGTCAGAAAATCGATAATCTCCATCATAAGCACTCCTTTACTGGACATTATAGCCTCAGTTTGACTGTTGTGGGCAAGCTAAATGGTTTTGCGTGGCAGCTTGCTGCCACCAGCGCCTGTGGATACACGTATAATTCTGTCTGTAGAGAACACAGGCCGTCCTTGTTGCAGTACGGTTATGTGCAAATGCTTTCATGTGGAGGAGTTGGGATGCTCGACAGCAGGTTTGTACGTGAGAACACCGAGGCAGTGGATGCTGCCATGAAGAGCCAGAACACGCAGTGGGACCGGGAGGGTTTCCTCGCGCTTGAGGCCCGGCGCCGTGAGATCATAGCGGAGATCGAAGCTCTTCAGGCTGGCAGGAACGCCTGCTCAAAACAGATAGGCGAGCTCATGCGCGCTGCCAAGCGAGACGATGCAGAAAGCGAGGAGAAGGTCGAGGAGGTCAAGGCTGAAGTCCGCAAGTTGAACGAGCGGATCGAGGAGCTTGCCGGCCCACAGGCTGAGACCGACCAAGCCCTGGAAAAACTCATCATGGCCCTGCCGAACCTCCCCTCAGAGTTCACCCCCCTGGGCGCTGACGAGAATGACAATGTCGAGGTACGCCGCTGGGGAACCCCTCGGGAGTTCGATTTCGAGCCGCAGGCGCACTGGGACCTGGGGCCCGCCCTGGGTATCATCGACTTTGAGCGAGCGGTCAAACTGGCGAAGTCACGCTTCATCCTGCTTGGCGGCCTGGGCGCCCGCCTGGAGCGGGCGATCATCAACTTCATGGCCGATACGCATATCGCCCATGGCTATAAAGAGTGGTGGTGCCCGGTTTTAGGCAACGCTGACACCCTCACCGGCACCGGGCAGTTGCCCAAGTTCGAGGACGACCAGTTCAAGACCACCGACGGCCTCTACCTCATCCCCACGGCAGAGACCATGCTCACCAACATCCACCGCGACGAGGTGTTGGAGGCAGCCGAGCTGCCCCTGCACTACTGCGGTTACACACCCTGTTTCCGCAGGGAGGCCGGCAGCGCCGGCCGCGACACCCGCGGGCTTATCCGTGTCCATCAGTTCGACAAGGTGGAGCTGGTGAAGTACGCCACGCCAGAGACCTCCTTTGCCGAGCTTGAGGACATGGTGGCCGACGCGGAGCGGATACTGCAACTGTTGGGCCTTCCTTATCGTGTGATTGAACTGTGTACAGGCGACCTGGGCTTCAGCTCAGCGCGGACCTATGACCTGGAGGTCTGGTTGCCCTCCTACAACGGCTATAAGGAGATCTCGTCCTGCTCCAACTGCACGGATTTCCAGGCGCGGCGTGCCAACATCAGATACCGCGACCCAGATGTCTTCAAGGGGACGCAGCTGGTGCACACACTGAACGGCTCCGGCCTGGCCGTGGGGCGCACCATGGCTGCCATTCTGGAGAACTGCCAGCAGGCAGATGGCACGGTGGCGGTTCCCGAGGCGCTGGTGCCCTATATGGGTGGCATAAAGACGATAAACAAGGAGTGAAGCTTTGCAGATAACACCCCAGGAGGTTGCTGAGACGCTGGCGATGGTCGCCCAGCAACGCCTTGACATCCGCACCATCACCCTGGGCCTGTCCATCCGCGACTGCGCCCATGAGGACATCGAGGTCTGTGCGGCCCGCATCTATGAGCGCCTGACCCAGGCTGCTGAGGCTTTGGTGCCTGTTGCCGATCAGCTGGCGCGCGAGTACGGTATCCCCATTGCGAACAAGCGGATCTCGGTCACACCAGTGGCGGAGGTCTGTGCCGCGGTGACAAGCCCTGACCTGACCCTGGTGGCCCAGGCGCTGGACAGGGCCGCGGATGCGGTGGGTGTGGACTTTGTGGGAGGTTTCTCGGCCCTGGTCCACAAGGGCATAAGCGAGAAGGATCGCAGGCTTATCGAGTCCATACCTCAGGCGCTGGCGACAACCAATCGGGTCTGTTCGAGCGTCAATGTGGCATCCACGCGGGCTGGCATCAACATGGACGCCGTTTTGGTGATGGCTAAAACCATCCTGGCCACAGCGCATGCGACGGCAGACCGCGATGCAATAGGCTGCGCCAAACTGGTGGTCTTTGCCAACGCGGTGGAGGACAACCCCTTCATGGCGGGTGCCTTCCATGGCAGCGGCGAGGCGGACGCGGTGATAAACGTAGGGGTTTCCGGCCCTGGCGTGGTACGCGCCGTGCTGGCCGAGCTGGATGATACGGCTGACATCACCCAGGTGGCCGAGGCTATCAAGGCGACCACTTTCAAGATAACCCGCGCCGGTGAGCTCATCGCCCGTGAGGCCTCGCGGCGCCTGGGGGTGCAGATGGGCATCCTGGATCTGAGCCTGGCGCCTACGCCTGCCCAGGGGGACTCTGTAGCTGGCATTCTTGAGGCAATGGGAGTTGGGGTCTGCGGCGGCCCGGGCACCACGGCGGCGCTTGCCCTGCTCAACGACGCGGTCAAGAAAGGCGGCGTTATGGCATCCTCCTCTGTTGGGGGTCTCTCGGGCGCGTTTATCCCTGTGAGCGAGGACGCGGGTATGATCGCCGCAGCTGAAGCTGGGGCTTTGAGCATTGAGAAGCTCGAGGCCATGACCTCGGTCTGCTCTGTGGGCCTTGACATGATCGCGGTTCCCGGCGATGTGGATGTGGAGACCATCTTTGGTGTCATAGCCGATGAGATGGCCATTGGCGTCATCAACAACAAGACCACGGCGGTGCGCCTCATCCCTGCTATTGGCAAGGTGGCGGGTGAGCGCCTGGAATACGGCGGCCTTTTGGGATCCGCACCGGTCATGCCGGTCAACCGCCATGCCGGCACCGTGTTCGCCCATCGCGGCGGACGCTTCCCCGCGCCGTTGAACAGCTTGCGGAATTAACCAGCCTACGAGCGACCCCCTGTCTGGCATTTCGCCATCTGACGATTACTGGTATCATGGGAGTTCACTTTTTGGAGAGCTGACCGAGAGGCCGAAGGTGCTCGCCTGCTAAGCGAGTAACGGACACAATCCGTTCCGGGGTTCGAATCCCCGGCTCTCCGCCAGATTACCACGCACCCCAAGAACCTATAGTTCTTGGGGTGCGTTGCTATTCAGGCGGAAAGCCGGGGATTCGAACCCGGAATATATTAGTCGTTTGCCCATACTGCTCTGTTTCCCCGGGCTTGACCCGGGGAAACAAGCAAATCCTATGTTCAATTACGAAGATTCTTGAAGAACTCCTGGATGAAGCTCAGATCTATGGCTCCGATATTGACAAGCCAGCCAATGACAACTACCTGCAAGATCACAATCAAAGCAAGTATGACATAGAAAAGCGGTCCGTCGAGGATGCTTTTGCGCTCTTCCTCTTCCCTGTAGCTGGTTTCTTCTGAGTCATCGATATCCAAGGCTGCATCTGTTGTCAACCTGCCCGATGACTTCTTTGAAGCTACCGCACCGTCCAACAAGGAGTCCAAGATGCTCATTGTCTCGTCCTGATGGGATGGAGCTGTTGTTGCGGTGGACGTCATGACAGATGCAGGTGGTTTTACAACTGGAACAGGTGTGAGCTGTTCTAAGGTTACCGATTCAGCAGGTTGGCTCATAGGAACAGCAAGAGGAGTGGTCAGCGCTGCTGCTTGGGCGCTGTCAAGGGACGATACCTTGGTGCCTGCTGCTGCGACCGCAACCCTGGTGGAGGCGATGAGCGCCTCGTCAATGACCGGAATGGGATTTGTAATCTCCAGATCACTTACTACCGTAGAAGCAGATGGTGTTGTTGATACGTATCCTGCTGCGGTTATGACCGAGAGCGGAGTAGGAGTCGGTTT
>WRHL01000034.1 GCA_009783245.1 Coriobacteriia bacterium | reverse complement strand
TCTCGACAGGCGCGGCGGGGGTCTTTGTGGAGGGGGGGACTTCATGACAAGGGGGGCGGGATGGGACGGGGGGACGGTTCTCTTGTCCCTGTGCAGGGACAAGAGACCCGTCCCCCTGTCCCACCGCTAGGTTGCCACGCGTCGACGGAGTCGACGCTCGCAATGACGGAGAGTGTAAGGCGAGCAGGTGGGAGAGGGTGGTGCGCAGGTCGGAACGGGCGACAATGGCGTCGACAAAGCCGTGTGCCTGTTGGAACTCGGAGCGCTGGAAGCCCTCGGGCAGGCTGGCGCCTATGGTCTGTTCGATGACGCGGGGGCCGGCAAAGCCGATAAGCGCGTCCGGCTCGGCGAGTATGATGTCGCCCAGTGAGGCGAAGCTGGCCGTGACGCCACCGGTAGTGGGGTGCGTCAGCACGCTGATGTACAGCACGCCCGCGTCAGAGAGCCTGCGGATGGCAGCGGAGGTCTTGGCCATCTGCATGAGCGAGAACATGCCCTCCTGCATGCGTGCCCCGCCACTGGCGGAGAAGACGATGAGCGGGATGCGCTTTGCAAGCGCGTATTCGGCGCTGCGGCAGACGGCCTCGCCCACGGCCGTGCCCATGGAGCCCATGAGGAACTCGGGGAGCAGTTCGGCACAGACCACAGCGCGGCCCTCAATGCTGCCTGTTGCGCAGGTGAAGGCGTCGGTGTGATGGCTGCGACGGCTGAGGTCCGCTACCTTATCGGCATATCCAGGGAAGCCCAGAGGGTCGCAAGAGGGGATATCCGCAAAGAGCACAGTGGCGCTTTTGGGATCCAAGACCTCGTCGATACGGCTCTTGATGCGGATCCGCCCTGTCTTCTGACGCTTGAGCTGCCGCTTCTTGGCAAGCTCATCGAGGTCTGCCTTGCGCTGACGGAAGAAACCGAAGATGTCCATCACAGCATCGCCCCCTCAGAAAGCGGTCTGAGCAATGTAGGTAGCTTGCGCTCGATGAAGCCTGTGTCTATGTGGTTGGAGATGAAGTCGGGGTCGTACATGAGCATGTAGTGGAGCGGGATGGTGGTGCTGACGCCGGCGACCAGCGTTTCCTCAAGCGCCCGGCGCATACGGCAGATGGCCTCGTTGCGGTTGCGGCCGTGCACTATTATCTTGGCGATCATGCTGTCGTAGTAGGGCGTGATCTGGTACTGGGGGTGGATGACGGTGTCAACGCGGATGCCAAAGCCACTGGGAAGGTGCAGGTAGTCAATGGTGCCAGGGCAGGGGCGGAAGTCCTGCCGGGGATCCTCGGCGTTGATGCGGCATTCGATGGCATGCCCCTTGATGGCCGCGTCCTCCTGCTGGAAGGAAAGCGGCAGCCCTGCGGCGATGCGCAGCTGCTCGCGCACTATGTTGATACCGGTGACCATCTCGGTGATGGGATGCTCAACCTGGATACGGGTGTTCATCTCGATGAAGTAGAACGCGCAGTCTTCGGCCTCCTGCTCGAAACCATCTTCAGCATTGCGAGCAGCGCTGCCAACCGCACCGCTTCCGGTGACCACGAACTCCACGGTACCGGCGTTCTCATAGCCCACCGCCTGGGCGGCGCGCAGGGCGTCAGCAGCCATGCGCTTGCGAGTCGCATCGCTTAAACTGGGAGCCGGCGCCTCCTCAAGCAGCTTTTGGTGGTTGCGCTGCAGGCTGCAGTCGCGGTCTCCCAGATGCACAATACTCCCGTGCGAGTCGGCGAGTATCTGCACCTCGACATGGCGGGGGTTCAAGATGAGCTTCTCAAGGTAGAGGCTCTTGTCACCAAAGCAGGTGAAGGCCTCGGCCTGGGCGGCGTCAAAGGCTGCCTGAAGCTCCTGGGGCTCGAACACGCGCCGCATGCCGCGCCCGCCGCCGCCCGCCGTTGCCTTGAGCAGCACGGGGTACCCTATGGCTTCAGCACAGGCGCGCGCCTCCTCCACCGTGGAGACGCAGCCCTCAGAGCCCGGCACCACAGAAACGCCCTGCGCACGCATGAGCTCGCGCGCGGCGCTCTTGTCGCCAAGCCTTGCGATGACCTCAGGCGAGGGGCCCACAAAGATGATGCCCAGGTCGCGCACGCGCTGGGCGAAAGCGGCGTTCTCTGAGAGGAAGCCAAAGCCGGGGTGGATGGCATCACAGTCATAGTGCTGGGCAACGGTGAGGATGGCGTCCTGGTTAAGGTAGCTGTCCCTGGGTGCGGGCCCGCCTATGCACACCGCGTGTGTGGCCAGCGTGGTGAAGAGGAAACCGCGGTCTGCCTCGGAGAAGACCGCCACGGTCTCGATGTTCATCTCACGGCAGGCACGCAGGATGCGCGCGGCGATTTCGCCCCTGTTTGCAACCAAAACCCGTCTGAGCATGCGTATGACTCCGTTGTTTAATCCAACGAGAAGAGCAGGGCGCCATGTTCGACCAGTACAGCGTCCTCAAAATGGATGGCGGTGACTGTCCCAGAACAAGGCGCTTTGATCTCGTTGAACATCTTCATGGCTTCGATGAGGCAGAGCACCGTGTCCTCGTTGACCCTGTCGCCCACGCTGACAAAAGGCGCAGCCCCAGGCTCCTTGCAGCGATAGGCAACCCCCACCAACGGGGATTTGACAAGCTGCTTGGCGACCTCATCTGGCGCGCCAGTTGTGTTCCCACTTGGCTGCGAGGCAGCCTGTGCCTGTTGAGCAGCAACGGGAAAGGGGACGGTAATACCGCTCGTCCCACTGGGCACAGGAGCGGTGTGCACCTCAAATGGGGCGGGCAGCAATACGGGCTCAGCTTGTTTCTCAAGCACTACATGCAAGCTACCCTGTTCATATTCGACACGGGTTAACGCGTGTGCATCCAGCACTGCGGCGAGTCTCTCGATATGCGCTTCTACTGAATCGCTGCCAGTAGGGAGGATAAGAGGCAGGGCAGTATCCATGGCAACGTACCTTATGACTTCAGGGAATCAACAAGGTCGACCAGCGCCTGCACGGTTCTCATACCTTCAGCTTGGGCAGGTTCGATCTCGATATCGAACTCCTCCTCAAGTGACATGATGATCTCAACCGCGTCCAGGGAATCCGCACCAAGGTCCTCATTCAGTCTTGCATCAGGAGTCACAACGCTCTCATCTACACTCAGGCCTTCAGCCAGAACATGGCGTACAACAGTAAACGTCGAATCGCTCATATTGATCCTTTCGCTTTTGGAAGATTACTATAAAAAATTATACAAAAAATTTTGATAATAATTTGGTACAGAAAGGCAACAAATCGAAAATAGACTGTCGCATATCGCGCAAACAGCCCTCCAGCCAGAGGCCGGAGGGCTGTTCTACAAGCCAAATACCCTGTTGAAAGGAACTCTAACCTCAGGCAGGTAAGCGATCCTTAGTCAAATCAGGCAATAATGGGCTCAACTGATCTTCCTTCTGCGAGAGCCTCGCCCAGCACCATGCCAGCAGTCAGGCAACGACCATGGCTTTGCCCGGCCATGATGGTCGGGTAATCCACTGCATAATAGTTGCCAGAGGCGTTTCCAATGGAGTAGAGGTTCTCGATGATGGTACCATCCTCAGCCAGGACACGGTAGCGGTCATCTATGTTGATCCCTCCAACCATGCAGAGGATCGGTGCAGCAATCGGAGCCGCATAGAAAGGTCCCTTGACAATGGGAAGCAGGTTGACAGGGTCTTTGCCAAAGTCTTTATCGTCACCTGCTGCACAGAGCACGTTATAGCGGTCAACGGTCTTCTTCAGTGCGTCAGCTGGTACCTCGATAGCCGCAGCGAGCTCTTCAATGGTGTCGGCTTTGACCAGGGCGCCGGACTCAAGTTGGCCCTTGATCCTGTCAGGGGTTGAATCCGGGTTGAAGCGCTCACGGCCAAAACCATTGGTGTGCTTCAGACTGTCTTCACCGAAGTTGTCGTCAAAGACACACCAGGCCTTGTTCCCTGGCTGGAGGAAGCGGCCATAGCAGACCTGGGCATTGGGCACGTCCTCGTTCTCGTAGCGCTCGCCACGGATGTTGATCCGTAACCAGGGGTTCGGGTTGGAGAAGGCTCCCATCAGGCAGTGGATCATGGGTGCATGCTCCTCACAGGGCTGCATGGAAGCCCCCGCCCAGAGCATCATCTTGAGGCCGTCGCCCGTGTTCGCCCCTGCTGGCGAGTACATGAGGAAGTCGGCCCATTTCGCCACGCCGCCCCAACGCTCCAGCATCTCAGGGTCACCGCTGTAGTCACCCGTGCTCACCACAACGCCCTTGGAGGCATTGACCCTGAAGTAGCCATCCGGCCCTTTAGCTATGACGCCCACAACCTTTCCGCCTTCGGTCACCAGCTGCTCGGCTGGGCTGTCAAAATGGAAAACCGTACCCGCGGCCTCGGCGTCAGCCTTGAAACGCTCACACATCAGCTCATTGCTGGGATAGATGTTCGCCATGGTGCGGTATTCCTTGTACAGGGGCGTATCAACCGTGTACACGCCAGATTCATTGCCCCGGTCAAGGTAGATGGGTGTGTGACCGTCTTCGATGGCAGCTGCCGCGACCTCGTCCCACATGCGACCTGAGTTATAGAGGAACTGCTTCAGCAGGCCCATGTTGACAAAGCCGCCCTGGAAAGCCTTGGTGTATTGCAGTATCTCGTTGATGGGGAAGTCCGGCATGCCCAGTTCTTTCTGCAGGTAGGTATTGACACCGGCAATCTGGTTTGAGCGTGTCGAGGGCTTGTCCATCTTCTCGATGACGTGGATCTGGGCGCCCTTCTTGGAGCCCCACCAGGCGACGGCCATCCCTGCGACCCCTGCGCCGACAACGGCGATCTCTGTCTCGAAGACCTCCTTGATCTCAGCTTCTGGTATGGGATCCGGCTTTGTCTCCCACGACCATTTGGGGCCTGTCGCAGCCTCTGGACCGGCGGGCGGAGTCACCGGTGCGGTACCCTCTGGTTCCTTCGCCGGTTCTGGTGCCGGGGTGCCTGTCGTGCAGGCGATGAGGCCGCTCAGGGCTGCACCGGCAGTGACTACCGCCGCACCTGACAAGAGCGCACGTCTACTGATGCCCTTCCCGTTCTCCTCTGTGGTGGACTCGATTCCTTCTCTTTCTTTCATCTTTCTCCCTCTTTCCTTTTTCAGCGGATAAACATCCGTGTCCTGAGCTCATAATAGCAATTCGCATGGTTTCTGTCTGGAGTTATGCATCATATATCTAGCATACGTGCTGTCTATATTCTTCATGCTGAGCTACTGAAAACCCCGTGTTTGACCTGGCTCGACATAACGCGAGTCCAGGGTTACCAACGCGGGGAGATGAGAGTGATAATGACGATCAGGTCGCTGACCTGGGACGATTGTTACCTGCCCTGAAAGGAAAGGGAGAGGATTCCTGTCTAGCCCAGGGGTTTGGGGCGGGCGAAGTGGCAGGCGCAGAAGTGGTTCGATGTCAATTCCCTGAGTTCGGGGCATTCCTCTGCGCAGAGCTCCTCGGCGATGGGGCAACGGGTGCGGAAGCGACAGCCGCTGGGGGGGTCGATAGGTGAGGGGACCTCACCTTGAAGCAGGATGCGTGAACGACTGCGCTGCAGATGTGGGTCGGGCACAGGAATGGCGGAAAGCAGGCTCTGGGTATAGGGGTGACAGGGTTCTGCGTATAACAGGTCAACCGGTGCGGTCTCAACCAGATTGCCCAGATACATAACGGCGACCGTGTCCGAGATATGCTGTACCACGCCCAGGTCATGGGCGATGAACAGGTAGGTCAGCCCAAAGGTCTCCTGCAGGCTGTCCAACAGGTTGAGCACCTGTGCCTGGATGCTGACATCAAGCGCCGAGACAGGCTCGTCGCAGATGATGAGCTTGGGTTTGAGGGCCAAGGCTCGGGCGATACCGATACGCTGCCGCTGGCCACCTGAGAACTCATGAGGATAACGGTTGATATGTTCTGGGTTGAGACCCACCGTCTCGAGCAGCTCCCGCACCTGTGCGAGGCGCTCTGCCTTGTTGCCCACCTTGTGGATCACCAAAGGCTCACTGACCAGCTCGCCGATGGTCATACGGGGATTCAGGGAAGCTTGGGGATCCTGGAAGATGATCTGTGCTTCTCGTCTGAAATTGAAAAGGTCGCGGCCCTTGAGGGTAGAGACGTCGCGACCGTCGAATTCAATACTGCCGCTGGTGGGGTTGATGAGACGGATAAGGCAGCGACCGATGGTTGACTTACCGCTTCCGGACTCGCCCACAAGCCCCATGGTCTTGCCGCGCTCGATGAAGAAGCTGACATCGCTGACCGCACTGACCTTGCGTTTTCTCAGACGTTGGAGCAGACTGCTGTCAACAGCGAAATCCTTGTGAAGATGAGAGACTCTGAGCAGGATGTCAGTCATGGGAGCTCCCTGGCGCAGCGCCCGCAGCCTCTTTCCCATCATAGATAGGCGAGTTCCTCAAAAAATCAGTGTCCTTTGAGAAGAAGCAGGCCGAGGCATGCGCTCCGTCCACTTCTACCAGCACGGGATCCTGTGTGCTGCACTGCGGTTGTGCATAGGGGCAGCGGGGAGAGAAGGCACAGCCCTCGGGCAGGTTGATGAGGCTGGGTGGGTTGCCCTTGATGGGGGTGAGGGGCTGTTTTTCGTCTAACGTCCTCTTGGGTATAGAGCGCATGAGACCCCAGGTGTAGGGGTGTAAAGGTTGGTAGAAGATCTCGTCAGTGGTGCCGTATTCCACCGGTTTACCAGCATACATGACCAGGATACGGTCGGCCATGTCGGCCACCACACCCAGGTCATGGGTGATCATGATGATGGCTGAGCCCGTGCGTTTCTGCAGGCTCACCATGAGCTCCAGGATTTGTGCCTGGATGGTTACGTCCAAGGCGGTGGTGGGCTCGTCGGCTATGAGGATCTCGGGGTCACAGGCTAAAGCCATGGCTATCATGGCACGCTGGCGCATGCCGCCGGAGAACTGATGGGGATAGTCGCGAGCACGCTCGGCCGGGTTGGGGATACCCACCATGTCAAGTAGCTCGATCGCCCGCCTGAGCGCCTCTTTCTTGCTGAAGCCCTTGTGCAGGGTCAGGCCTTCACCCACCTGCTTGCCCACCCGATACACCGGGTTCAACGAACTGAGGGGGTCTTGGAAGATCATGGCGATGTTGTTGCCGCGGATCTTCTGGAAATCCCTCTCGGGTATGCTCAGGAGCGACTCACCTTTGAAGAGGATCTCTCCATTATGGATCTTGCCAGGGGGCATGGGAACCAGGCCCATGATGGTCATGGCGGTGACCGACTTGCCGCAGCCCGATTCACCCACCACGCCCAGGGTCTCTCCGAGGTTGAGGGTGAAACTCACGCCATCAACGGCCTTGACCAGGCCATCGGCGGTGTCGAAGTACATCTTGAGGTCATCAACCTTGAGCAGGTCGACGCCCGTATCGTCAGCAGGGGGTTGATGTGTGCTCAGGGTCTCATCCTGTGCGATCTTCTCAAGCGTGGCAGCGTGTAGCACAGGGTCCGCCACATCCCTTGGCACCGGGATGTCCGGACGCTTGGGTCCCAGGTTCGACCCTGGCAGCCTGCTGGTCCTTGAACCGGATGAGTCATCTTTGCGCGGGAACAGGGAAAAGGCCATGTTACTGGGTCACCTTCACATCCATCGCATCGCGCAGGCCGTCGCCTAAAAAGGTGAAGGAGAGCACGGTGAGCAGGATAGCCAGACCGGGGAAGCCCACAAGCCAGGGGGCATCCGCCAGGTATTTCTGGGCATCAGCGATCATGAGACCCCAGGAAGGGGTGGGAGGCTGTATGCCTAAGCCTAAAAAGCTCAGGGCTGCCTCTGAGAGGATGGCAGTACCGATAGCCATGGTCGCATAGACAACAACCGGGGCGATGGAGTTGGGGAGGATGTGTCGCAGGACGATGCGCAGGTTATTTGCGCCCAGGGCCCGCGCGGCCGAGACATAGTCATTCTGTTTGACCTGTAGGATCACGCTGCGGATCACCCGGGCGATGGGGGTCCACCCTATGATGCCTATGGCCAGGAACATGTTGATGAAGCTGGGCCCCAAGGCCGCCAAGAGGGCAATGGCGAAGAGGATGTAGGGGAATGCCATGAAGATGTCGGTACCGCGCATGATGATACTGTCCCATATCCCACCAAAATAAGCAGCTGTTGTGCCCAGGACTAAGCCGATGACCAGCGAGATCGACACCGCTATGGCGCCGATTGCCAGGGATATCCGCGCTCCGTAGATGACCCGTGCCAGCTCGTCACGCCCCAGGACATCTGTGCCAAAGGGGTGTTCCAGTGAGGGGCGGAGCCGGGTCATCTCTGCCGCTGTAGCGGTATCGACAAAGGTGGGGGAGCCTAAGACACTGGGTACCCAAAGGTCAGCAGTGAGAGCTATCAGGATCAAAAGGACTATCCAGCAAAAGCCGAAGATGGCAAGCTTGTTCTTTCTCAGGCGCCTCCAGGCGTCTCCCCACAACGTACGTTCCATGATCAGTCACCAGCCTTCTTGCCATAACGGATACGAGGGTCGAAGAAGGCATAACTGATGTCGATGATGAGGTTGATGATCATGACCACAAAGACCACCAAGATGACGCCGCCCATGACAATAGGCCAGTCCCGCTGTCCGATGGCCCTGAATATCTCAAAGCCGATGCCTGGCCAGCTGAAGATGGTCTCAGTGAGGATGGCGCCAGACATCATCGATCCAAAATCGATGCCGATGAAGGTGATGACGGGGATCATGGCGTTCTTCAGTGCATGCTTCATGATGACGGCCCGTTTTGAGAGGCCCTTAGCCAGCGCAGTGCGGATGTAATCCGCATTCATGACCTCTAAAAGCTGGGAGCGCATGATGCGGGCGGTGTAGGCCAAAGAGACCGATGCAAGGGTGATGGCAGGGAGGATGTAGTGCATCCAGACGGGGTAGCTGCTTATGGCGCCCGCCCCTGAGACGGGCAGGGAGATGGCGCCTCCAGTCACATTCTTGAGGAAAATCCCAAAGAACATCTGCAGGAGCATGCCCAACCAGAAGGCGGGCACAGAGACCAGCACCGAGGTCGAGATGGTTACCAGGGCATCGAGGAAGGAATACTTCTTCACCGCCGATATGATGCCCGCTGAAAGCCCAATGAGGATCTCCACACAGATGGCGCACAACGCAAGGCGTGCGGTATAGGGGAACTTCTCCGCAAAGATGTTAAGCACCGGCAGCTTGCGTTGCAGGGAGGTGCCCAAATCGCCGTGGAGCAGGTCGCTCATGTAGTAGCCGTATTGGACATACATGGGTTCATCAAGATGGTGGTTCGCGACTATCTGCTGATAGATCGCCTCTGGCAGATCCCTCTCGCCAGCAATGAGTTTGACAGGGTCGCCGGGTATGACAGCCCTGAAGAAGAACAATATCAAGGTAGCGCCGATAAAGACGGGAATGAATTGTAGGATACGTTTTCCGATATATGCCAGCATCGACTGTCTTTCTGGGATCCGTTCTAGCTATCTATATGGTTCATAGACATGGCTTGAGTATTGTACACGATATCACCGCTGCCCTGATAACGAGAAGACCGAGTAAAACCCGGTCTTCTCGTGATTTCTTAGCACCTTGCAAAGCTCTGATGAAGAGGGGAGCCTTAGGCTTTGCTCAAACTCATCTCGTTCAGCCAGCCGATCATGTTCGGCGCGAAGAAGAAGTCGTTCACCAGGTCTGAACCCACGCGGTTGTGGCGGTAGTACATGACCGGGGCTACAACGCACTCCTCAGCAAGGATGTCATCGGCCTCTTGATAGATCTTGATGCGCTCTTTGGTGTCTGTGGTCGAGCGCGCCTTGACGAGCTTCTGGTCGAATTCCTTGTTGGAGTAGTGGGAGCGGTTATCACCGGTGCCGGTGTAGAACAGTGAATAGAGGAAGTTGTCCATGATGGGATAGTCGGCGATCCAGCCCAGGCGTCCGATCTGGTAGTTGCCTTCAGTCAGGGCCTTCAGGTAGTTCGCCCACTCCATGGTCTCGAGCTCAGCGGTGATGCCGATAAGCTTGAGGTCGCCCTGGACCATCTGCATGATCTCCTCGTGGCCGCCGCCGGAGTTGCAGCTGAGTTTGATGGTGGGGAAGCCTTCGCCATTGGGATAACCAGCATCAGCCAGCGCCTTCTTGGCGCCTTCCACGTCATACTTGGCAGAACCCCATGCACCGTCACGGTAGCCATCGATGCCCGGAGGCACAATGCCGGTGGCAGGAACGCGTGTGCCGGAGAAGATGGTGTCACAGATAGCCTGGCGGTTGATGGCCATGCTGACGGCTTTACGGATGTTCACGTCTTTGAAGATCGGGTCCTTGTGGTTCATGGTGAAGTAATAGGTCGAGGACTCGGGGCCGAGCAGGGTCTGCTTGCCAGGATTGACCGTGTAACCGTCAGAGGAGACGCCGTACTGTGCACTGACGCTCTCGATCTGGCCTGCAGGAACCTGAGTGAAGTCCAGCTCTCCAGCCTGGAACTCGGTGAAGGCGGTCTCAGGGGAGCTGAAGATCTTGAAGTCGCAACCGGCGATCTTGGCCTTCTCGCCATAATAATCGCCAAAGCGCTTGATCCTGATGTACTGGTCATCCACCCAATCGCCATCCATCATGAAGGGGCCGTTACCTATGGGTGAACGGAAATACTTGAGGAAGTCATCCGCGGCGCCGCCTGAGGGTACGGGGCTGAGTGCGGGATGGGAGACCACGTAGACAAAGTCTGCGAAGGGCTCGATGAGGGTGACCTCAAGTGTGTCTTCGTCGATGACCTTGACGCCCTCGAGCTCGGTGGTCTTACCCTCGAGCATGGCATCATAGCCCTTGATCCGGTCGATGTGGTAGGAGATCTCCGAGGGATCGTCGGTGGTGTTGGGGTTGCAGAGACGCTCCCAACCGTACTTGAAGTCCTTCGCGGTCACCGTGTCGCCGTTGTGGAACTTGGTGCCCTTGCGCAGGTGGAAGGTGAAGACGGTGGCATCGTCGTTGATGTCCCAGCTCTCAGCCACAGCGCCGAAGAGCTGCTTGGTGCGGTAGTCAAAGCCGGTGAGCGCATCATAGAGGTTCGCTGCGACCTGAGTACCTTCTGACTCCTGGACATTGAAGGCATCGATGCTGACGGGCTGATTGATGTAGCAGCGCATGATACCTTCGCCGCCATCGCCGGCACTGCTGCCGCCGCCACCGCCGCCGCCGCTGTTGCCGCCGCCGCCACAACCGGCGAGGGTCGTTGCTGCCAGAGCCGAAGCTCCAACAACTGCTGCACCCGCGACAAAGGTGCGCCTGTTCATAGGTGTTGCCTGCTCTGTAGTTTCTTTTTTATCCATAAGAAACTCCTTTCTTTTTCCTAATCTCCTTGTTCTTCTCCCCACTTTTCTCACTATGGGAATCCATTTGTATGATCTCTATCATGCATAACGTGCGAAAAGCGTATCGACAAATTGTATATGAAATGCGACGATTAGTATACTTTTATTGACACTTTTTCAGTAGCATTTCATAAACTCGAACAATAAGCGCAGGTAAACACTGTGTTTTAGCGCGCAACTTATTATTCAGAGCGTGGCAATTCTCCGGATAAACCAGCGAAAAGGTATAAAACCTTTAACTATCTGCAAGTTCAACCTTCAAATCAGCCCGGGTTAGACTGCCGTGTACCCGCCGTCGATGGGCAGGGTGATACCGGTAACGTAGGAGGCCTCATCGCTTGCCAGGAAGATGGCGCCAGCATTCAGCTCGCCCTCGCTGCCGTATCTGCCCAGGGGTACAGTAGCCTTCATATAGGCGGTGAACTCCTCGGTCTTCAACACGTCGGTGGTCAGCTCCGTCGCAAAATATCCGGGGCAGATCGCGTTGCAGGTGATGTTGTACTTGGCGAGCTCAGCGGCAACCGCGCGCGTGAAGTTCACCACACCGCCCTTGGAAGCATGGTAGGCAACGGTGTCGATGGCGGTATTGCCTACAAGGCCGTACATGGAGGCGATATTGATGATGCGCCCGTAGTTGTTCTTCTTCATGATGTTCGCAAAGGCGCGGGTCACATAGAAAACGCTGGTCAGGTCGGTATCAATGGTGAAGCCCCATTCCTCGTCGGTCATGTTCAGGACGCCGGCGTTCTTGGCGGAACCCGCACAGTTCACCAGCACATCTACGCGGCCGAATTCCTTCTCCACGGTTGCAGCGGCTGCATCCACCATGCTGGAGTCGGTGACATCACACTTGACGACAAAGCACTTGGTGCCCGCAGCCTCGAACTCCTGGGAGATCTCCTCCAGCCGATCCAATCTTCTAGCCATAAGGACAAGGTCCGCTCCCTGGGCAGCAAAGCCCTTGGCCATCTGAAGGCCAAGCCCCGAGGACGCACCTGACACTACGACGATCTTGTTACTTAGGTCAAACATGGCAAAACTCCTCTCAATATTGTTATCTACACTAGTGTAATGCAAATCGAATTGCTACCACTTGTTGAACAATTACTATTCCCCTGGCTGGTAGTATTACCGAAGGATTTGGTCGATAAGCAGTTTAAGCCGCCTCCTTGACTCCCAAACGCCTTATATACGCTATATTGTCAGCGGAACCATGGAACAAACTAAACAGAATAGCAAAAACGGAGCTATGCAGCGCAACCGCTGTCATCAAGGGAAAGGAGCTCATATGAAGCTGGAAGGAAAGGTCGCCATAGTGACTGGCGCATCGTCTGGCATGGGAAACGCCATCGCCCGACTATTCGCGGAGCAGGGCGCCACGGTAGTCGCATTCGCCCGCCGCAAGGAGCGTCTTGAGGAGTTGGCCGAGTCAGTAGCAGGTGAAGCGGGCAAGGTCATCCCCTTTGTAGGCGACCTGGGAATCAAACAGAACGTTGAGGACCTCATCAAGTTCACCATCGAAGAGTGCGGGACCATCGACATCCTGGTCAATAATGCTGGTGTCCTCGACGATTTCTACCCCACTGCAGAGGTGACAGACGAGGTTTGGGACCGCTGTATCCAGACCAACCTCACCTCTGTCATGTGGACAACCCGTGCCGCGCTGCCGGTGATGCTCGAAAAGGAGGAAGGCGTCATCATCGTCATCGCCTCCAGCGGCGGCTTCATGGGCGCCCGCGCCGGGGTTGCCTACACAGCCTCTAAGCACGGCGTGGTGGGCCTGGTGAAGAACACGGGTTTCATGTACGCCGAGATGGGCATACGCTGCAACGCCATCTGCCCGGGCGGAGTCATGACCGAGATCGGCAACAACATGAACCCCAGCCCCTTTGGCTATGGCCGCACATCGGCCGCGACTGTTGCGACCATGTCGCGTCTGGCTGAACCCGAAGAGATAGCGCAGATCGCGCTCTTCTTGGCATCGGACGAGGCAAGCAACATCAACGCCGCGATAATCGCCGCCGACGGAGGCTCAACCGCGTTCTAAAACGCAGTGTTCTTATAACGAGAAACCCGGCATCCTGCGTCTGCGTGTGCCGTGGTCGAGCGTGCTTAGATAGAAACGGAAAGGAACAAGAATGGGAATATTCTCCAGCCTCTTTGGCGGCGGAGCGAGCATGACACCGCAGGAGGCCAAGGCGATCATGGACTCGGGAGCGGACTATGTGCTGGTGGACGTGCGTAGCCCCCAGGAGTACAGCACGGGTCACATAAGAGGAGCGAGATCGCTGCCTGTAGAGACCATCCAACAGGCCGCATCAGTGCAGCTCAAAGACAAGGGCGCCACCATCCTGCTGTACTGCGCAAGCGGCTCGCGCTCCTCGCAGGCTGCCAGGATACTGGCTGCCCTGGGGTATACTGATGTGCATGATTTTGGCGGGCTCTACAAGTGGCCCTACGGCATGATCGAATAAATGATAGAGGGGTCGGTGGGGGAAATGACGGATAGGGTAACCAAGACCGTGATCATCGGGGGTGTGGCCGGCGGCGCCACTGCGGCAGCCCGCTTAAGGCGGCTTGATGAGCGCGCCGATATCGTCGTCTTGGAAAAGGGCGGCTATGTGTCCTATGCCAACTGTGGGCTTCCCTATCATCTGGGCGGTGTGATCGAGAAACGTGACAGCTTGCTTCTGCAGACGCCGGCTGGCTTTGCAGAGCGCTACAAGGTCGAGGTGCGGCTGATGAATGAGGTCACTGCCATCGACCCAGCCCGACAGACCGTCACCGTCTGCAATCTGGAGACAGGCGAGCGCTACGAGGAAGCCTATGACAACCTCATCCTGTCACCAGGCGCCAGGCCCGTTCTGCCTGAGATGGAGCCCGGGGCCGAGAGCCGTGTCTTCACGTTGCATACCATTGCAGACATGGATGCCATCAGCTCCTTCATCAGCGCACATAACCCCAAAACCGTGGCTGTTCTAGGCGGCGGTTTCATTGGTGTTGAAGCCGCAGAGAACCTGGCCCATCGCGGCCTGCAGGTCACGCTGATCCAGCGCAGCGGCCAGATCATCCCACCCCTGGATCTTGAGATGGCGCTATGGGCCCATACAGAACTACGCAAGAACGGCGTGGAGCTTCTGCTGGATTCTCCCGTTGCCAGTATCTGCGCTCCCGCTCTTCCAGGCTCTGGCTTGGACATCAAATTGGCTACCGGCGGCAGTGTGCAGGCCGACTTCCTCATCGCGGCCATCGGCGTACGCCCGGACAACCGCCTGGCAACAGAGGCGGGACTTGCCATAGGTAAGCGTGGCGGCATTGTCACCGACGAGCATATGCGCAGCTCAGACCCGCATATCTATGCAGTGGGCGACGCGGTGGAGGTGTATGAGTTCGTCAGTGGCACCAAGAGCCTCATCGCTCTGGCCGGCCCTGCCAACAAGCAGGCGCGCATCGCCGCAGACAACATCTGTGGCATCGCATCCAGCTATAAAGGCACGCAGGGATCGGTCATCATCAAGGTCTTTGGCCTGACGGTGGCTGTCACCGGCATCAATGAGAAGACCGCCAAGGGTCTTGGCCTGGACTACGACAAGGTCTATTTCTTTGGCGGCAGCCACGCGGGTTACTACCCCAACTCCCAGGACATGGTCATCAAGATGCTCTTCGAGAAGGGTACGGGACGCATCCTGGGCGCCCAGATCCTGGGGCCTGACGGAGCGGATAAGCGTTGCGATGTGGTGGCAACGGCCATTAGGGCGAACATGACAGCCACTGGCCTCGCCGAGTTGGAGCTGTGCTACGCACCTCCCTATTCCTCCGCAAAGGACCCAGTCAACGTGGCTGGCTACATGATCCAGAACCTGCTGACAGAAAAGCTCAGCCAGTACCACTGGCATGAGGTGGACACGCTGCCTCGCGACGGTTCAGCGACCTTGCTTGACGTGCGCACGCCCACAGAGTTCGCAGCAGGGCACATCGAGGGCTTCAGCAGTATCCCGGTGGATGAGCTGCGCGCAAGGCTCACTGAGATCGACCCGGGCAAACCCGTCTATCTGGTTTGCCACAGCGGCCTGCGTTCCTACATCGCCTCCCGGATACTCATCCAGAACGGCCTACAGGTCTCCCATCTCTGTGGAGGCTGGCGTTTCTACCGCACACTGCTTCAGGGCTGAGGAGGAGAGACCAGGCGTCCTCAGCTGGATTCTTCCAACACCATACGGTGACTGTAGGCACAGTGGATGTAGTATGTGCCTCTGACGCAAGCCGTATCACTCGCTCCACCTGCGCCACTCAGGTCATCAAGGGGTTCATACTCAGCCCAATAGGTGACATAACCGCGTTTGAGATGACCCGTGAACCTGCCGGTGCCAGCTTCCTCCAGCTTACGCCCTGTGCTTTCGCAGTGGACGATAAGCTCACGAATATCCTGCTCGAGGATAAGATCGGCATTCATACGCTGGGCAAGCTCCTTATCGATGATGAGCCGTAGCTGTTGCTCGCTGGGGTCTGCGGTAGTCGCAACACCGGGGGCATACAGGGTTTCTTCCCGTGGAAGGTATCGGCTTACCAGTTCAGCTTGTAGCGCCTTGCGGTTGTCGCGGCGCTCACTGATGGTGGGAGAGCGCCTGGCGCCGGCGTCTGTTCCGTCCAGATTCAGCAACAAGTCCAATACATGCAGGCATTCCTTGCCGGTGCCAGCGAGGATGTCCCGGCAGTTTGTGCAATAGGTAAGATAGGGCAACCCGCTTTGTGTGGCCCGCCGTTCAGCCAGCTTCCTGAGGTATGCCGCGTCAGCTGTGAAGGGCTGTCCACCCCAGCCACAGCATTGCGCCTTGCCCTGTGAGGAGGGCAGCTCACTGAGTTCGCAGCCCAGACTGGCTGCCAGGTTGCGGACAGCCTGCTGTTGGGCTGGGTCTGCGCTGCTGGCGCAGGGATCGAAGAGGGCGAACTGCCCTGCGGGGGTATTCTTGGGCGTCCTCAGCAACGCCTGCCCGCCCTTCTCGTCAAATACCTCGAACACCGTTCTGCAGGGTATCTGCGGCAGGGAGCGCCTGAGGGTCTGCGTGCAGCTGGGGCAAAGCGTCAACAGCTCTGGCTTTCCCAGGTCCTCCCAGAGCGCGGCAATGTGCGCGGTCTTCTCTGCAAAGAGCTGCAGGTCTCCCGACCACAGCGCTGGCACACCGCAGCACCTGAGCAGCAACCCGATCCCGGGGATCAGCTCGCGCAACCGCGCAAAGGCCTCGCTGACATAGCGAGGGTCTGAGCCTGCTGCCTGGCATCCGGGAAAGAAGACCACCCCGGCTTCTGGCGCAGGTTCCAGCGTCAGCGCAGCCTCATCAGAATCTGCGAAGTCCAGGTCACGCAGCCAGTAATCATAGAAGACCTCCCGCATGGATCCGTCACGGAACATATCCTGCCGGACCTTGAGCAGATAGTCACCCACATCCACACCCACCGGACAGACCTGTCGGCAATGCCCACAGAGGTTACAGAGGTTGATCTCGCGTACCGCTGCCCGGCCATACATGTTCGGGCTGGGATTCATGGTGATGTCGACCTCTTCGGCAAGCCGCCTGGGGTAGGTGTTGAAGTGGCTGAGCAGCTCACAGCTCTCCAGACAGCGGTCACAATCACAGAGCAGGCAACGTTTCGCCTCAGCAACAGCCTCCTTGGGGGCATAGGCTCCATCCAAAGTGGGAAGGATCGCCGCAGCAGATCCGATTCCGGGGATAAGGAAGTCGAATACAGTCCTATCCGGGGGAGCAGCTTGCGCAGCGCCTGTCCGTCTGCTCCCTGTCTTCAGGAACCACTCGATATCCTGGTATGCCTCAATGCCGGCACGGATCTCCTCAAGCGGCGTCAGCTTGGGGTTGACAATGAAGACGCGCGGGTCAACATCTGGATCCGCCCCAGCGACAACGGCCTCTGCCGCCACGAACACCGCATCAAACACAAGATGAGCCAGGTCTGTGACCACAGCGCCCAGATGCAGCTCATAGGTGATGCCCGCAAACTGCCGCTCTATCTCGGCAGCGTAGAGCCCCTCATCAAGCCGCGCGGCTATCGAACCACCCACGGCGCTGTCCTTCTCGTAGACTGCAACCTGGTACCGGGTTGATGCGAGTTTCAGCGCGCAGGCCATCCCGGCGAGGTTGCTGCCCACTATGGCAACCCGTTTCCCTTTTGCCGGGATGTTGTATACAAAGCGCTCTTCCCTGTCTGCGTTCTCTACGCAGGCGCGCTCAAGTAGGCGCAGGGAAACGGCGGCGTCATCTTGCGTGCGCAGCTTTGAGCTACGCAGGCAGGCAGCCTCGCACCGTTGGTCGCAGAGGCGCCAGGCGAGGTCCGGGAAGAGCGCCGCGTTACGATAGAGGCGGTAGGCCGCGTCGAAGTTACCCCGCTGCAGCTTCTGGATAAAGCTGCGGATGTCCAGCCCCAGCGGGCAGGCGCATACACAGGGCGGGTCTGCTCCGTGGATGCAGAGGTCGAGGTTATTGTCTGCTCTGAGATCCGACATATACGTCCAGCGTCTCAGGGCTTGGTCTCAGGTGCAACGGGCCTGGGGGCAGCCGAGATGGGATGCGCAGCGAGGTCCTCAAGCTCGTCGTAGAGGTCAGAGCCCAGGTAGTACTTCTCCGGTGGCTCAATAGCTTCACCGCGCGCCAGCTTCTCAAGCCCTGCCTTGACCCTCTCAGGGTAGGCGGGTAGCTCATAGACGCGTACACCAGTGGCGCGATGGATTGCGTTGATTATGGCCATGTGCTCACCGCATTGGAAGAGCTCAGACAGGCCGGATGAGCCATGCGGTCCTCCCGGTCTGGGGTTGTCCTCGATCCAGACAACCTCCATGTCATCAGGCACGTCCCTGATATAGGGAAGGCCGGCGCCAAGCATGTTGTCATGTTTGTCTACGTCTACATAATCCTCACTCAGGGCCAGGCCAATGTCATGTGAGAGGCCGCCAAAGGCCTGCCCCTCTGCGGCATCGTAATTGCCTATGACCCCCGCGTCCGCCCACATCTTGAGCTTTATGACCTCAGTCTTGCCCGTGCGTGAGTCCACGGCCACATCTGCGATGAGGATACCGTACATGGCAACAGGGCTGACGATACCCTGCCCCGTGTCTGGATTCATGCCCTCCATCTTCAGGCTGACAATGTCATAGTGGCCAAGGTGGCGCAGGGGCTTCTCATCCTGAACCATCTCCTCATAGCTACGGTAGCTGCCATCCGGTTTGCGCATCGCATCGAGCAGCTTGCCTGCCGCATCGATGATCGCATTACCGCACATATAGTGGGAACGGCTGCTTGCTGCAATGCCCGTATCCGGGCAGTACTTGGAGTCGTTGATATCGATCTGGATGTCTTCCGGTGTGAGTCCCAGCGGTTTGAGGGCCTCAAGCGTGTGCTCTAGACTACCAACGTCACCGCCCTGTCCAACGTCCTGCCAGGTGTTGTTGATCCTGATCCTGCCATCACCCATGAGCTCAAGTGTGCATTCCGCCTTATCAAAGGGACCGGCCAATGCCGAGAAGTACAAGGTGGCAACACCTACCGCCCGCCTGACCTCCTTGGTGTCCTCCTGCTCAGCGAGGGCCTTGCGCTCATAGTAATAAGGTCGGGCCATCTCGAACATGCCCTCGTACGGATAGTCCGGCATGGGGCGGCCATTGACAGTCAGCTCCCCCTTCTTGATGACGTTTTGCGCGCGGAACTCAAAGGGATCCATGCCGATCTCATCCGCGAGCATCTCGACCAGGGACTCCATGCCCGTGGAGATCTGTGGGAACCCGTAACCTCGATACGCGATGCCAAAGGCATGGTTTGTGACTCCCAAACGGACAAGTCCTCGCAGGTTCGGCACATGATAGGGCATACCAAAGCAGCTGAGCTTGCCCATGATGGTATCGTTTTCCGTATAGGCGCCATGATCGACTCCTATGTCATATTCAAGCGCGGTGATGTTGCCCTTCTCGTCACAGGCCAGACGGCCATTTGTATGCGCAGGGCAGCGCTTGCCGGTGAAATGCATGAACTCATCGTAGCTCATGACCAGGGAGACCGGTCGATCCGTAGCCATGCAGCAGATGGCGGCAAGGCCAAGCGAGGAAGGGTCAACAGACCAGCCAAAACTCCCTCCCACACCATTGTGGATAAGGCGGATATCCTTCACATCCAAGCCGATGCCTTTGGCAATGGAGTTCAGGTTGCCATAGATGTGCTGGGACTTGCAGTGGATGGTCAGCATGCCATCGTCGCCCCAATATGCCTGCACCACATCGCCCTCGATGCTCAGGTGAGGTTCGCGTGGCGAACGGAAGCGGCCCTCTATGGCATGGGCGGAACGCGTAATGACTACTGCGGCATCCTCTCCTTTGATGACCGGTTGCTCGATGTAGATATTCGGAGTCTCGGGATGGATCTGCAGCGCATCAGGGGTGACTGCCTCGGGGAAACTCAGATACTCCGGCAGCTTCTCATAGGCGAGCTTTACGGCTTTGGCGGCCTCGCGCGCGTTATGCCGCGTGTCCGCGGCGACCACTGCAATGACGTCGCCGTATCTGAAGATGGTCTCGTCACAGATGAAGGGCTTGCAGGGCGCCGTGACCTTGGCGCGCTTGTGGACCGAGTAGGTGTTGTGGCGGTTGTTGCCCCTGACGTCCTTTGCGGTGATTACCTTGCATACACCGGGCATGGCCTCAGCAACGGAGATGTCAATGTCCAAGATCTTGGCATGATGCGCAACGCGTGGTTGCACAATGGCAAGGTGCAGGGTGCCCTCGGGCATCTTCAAGGCCACGTCGTCACCATAATCAAGCACACCGCAGACCTTTGCCGGGCCACTGGGACGCGGTGTGCGGGTGTTGTAGTACCTGTTATCCAGCGGCTTGAAGATCATGTCGTCCATGCTCGCCTCGCCGCGCATCACCTTAGCAGCCGCTATGACCGCATCGACTATCTGTTTATAGCCCGTACAGCGACAGGCGTTCCTGTACTTCTGGAACCAGGCGCGCACCTCTGTGCGGGTGGGATCGGGATCCTCAAGGAGGAGCGCGTAAGCGGAGACGATAAAACCGGGAGAGCAGAAGCCGCACTGCACGGCCCCACAGGTGATGAAGGCCTGCTGAAGGGGATGCATATGCAAAGGCGTGCCGATCCCCTCAATGGTGACGATCCTGTCAAAGTCATTGAGACGGGCGGTTTTATACACGCAGCTCCGGGTGACCTTGCCGTTCAGGATGACTGAACAGGCGCCGCATTGCCCCGTACCGCACCCGACCTTGGTTCCCGTGAGACCGATGCGCCTCAGGATGTCTGCAAGGCTGTCCAGCTCTGGGTTGCAGATGACAGCGCGGTCTGCTCCGTTGATGTTCAGGATGATCTTCCTTAAACGCATCTGATACCTGCCT